>DQTK01000029.1 GCA_015662815.1 Aquifex aeolicus
CCAATGTGCCCACTTACCCCTTTTGGCTATGATTCTTTGTCTGGGAGGAATTACAGGGTCTGCAAAGAAGAATTCAGCATCCTCACCAAAATCCGCTATACATATAGCGGAGAGTCTCGGAGCGTATCTATCTGGGTTATTTCTTATGTCATTTACTATGTTATGAGCTACCGCCAGAGCCATTTGTTCTATCATCATTCCCGTTTTAGGTCCGCCGGTGGGTACAGGAGTTTTTTCAATCGGAGGTATGGCTGTTACTGCTCCTACACCGAATATATTCTTATAAGTTGGGTTTTGGAAACATCTGTTTACTATAACCATTTTGTCTACAGGATTTGCCACTTTATCCCCCGCAGAAGCTACAACTTCGGGACCTTGGAATCTGGGCATGAACATCGTGAAAGAAGCAGGAACTTCATGGGTATTTCCATTGACGTCTTCGTAAATTACCTTGTCAGGTTCTATAGCTTTTACTGCAACGTTTGCAACCCAATCTATATTCCTTTCCGCAAACAAGTCTTCCACGAATCTCTTTGAAGGACCTATTCCCCCAACACCAAAGTGTCCTACATAAGGTTCAGAGGTTATAAAGGTTATCGGAACCTTATATCTTATACCTCTCTTTTTTAGTTCGTAATGGAGTATTAAGACGAATTCGTAAGCAGGACCGAAACAGCTTACTCCGGGTATAGCACCTATTACAACGGGACCAGGATTTTCATAAAGTTTTTGAAGTTTCTTTTGAGTTTCAAGAGCGTGTTCCGCAGTACATATAGATGCGGAATTCTCTTCTTGCCCTTCTGCACCGAAAATAAGCTTAGGACCCGTTGCTATAACAAGGTAGTCATAACCAATTTTTTTTCCTGATTGAGTAGTAACTTCGTTTTTATCAGGGTCTATTGATTCCGCTCTTTCGTTGATAAATTCAATATTGAGTTTTGGAAGTAATGGAGCTAAGGATACTGATATGTCTTCGAATTTTCTCCATCCCACTGCAAGATGAGGGAATGATGGAGCAAATTCGAAATATGGTCTGTCGGAAATAACCGTAATTTTGAGGTCAGGCATTAAATTTCTAAGATTGTAAGCAGTTGCTATACCACCGACACCCCCACCAATTACAACAACATGCTTTGACATGATTTAAACCTCCATTTGTTAATACTAACTCCACAACTCCTATTATAGAAAGCACGCTTATATTCTTATATAAGTTTTTTTAATATCCCGGATAAGGATTTCTGGGTATTGACATTAACCTTCGACCCTAAGGATTCCTTAGAGAATATTAAAAAGTTTCAAAGGGAATATAAGATCGACGGGAAAGGTTGGAAAGTGATTATGACCAAGGCAAAGGAAGACCTTTTTAAGCTACTTGATGCTATAGATTTTAGATTTATGACCGCGGGTAATGATTATATCCATCCGAATCTTATAGTTATTCTTTCTCCAAATTTACAGATAAAAAGTTATTTACATGGAGTGAATTACGATTATCTAGAACTTCTAAATGCTTTGAAAATAGCAAAAGGAGAAATAGCTCTACCAGAAGGATTTAGGTCTTATCTGTTTATAATAGGAATGGTAGGAGTTGTTGCAACGACTGTTTACCTTATGTATATCCTTAATAGAATATTTCAAAGGAGAAAGAAACCTGCATAAACTATTCCGATGATTATTCTGTAAACACCGAATATCCAAAGACCGTGTTTTTTAACGTAAGAGAGGAAAAGTTTAACCACTATTAAAGCTATAATAAAAGAAGATATAAAACCTATTCCCAATATACTCCAATCGCTACTCGTGAACTGTCCACCTGTTTTTACCAAATCATACCCTGTAGCAGCAACCATAGTAGGAACTGCCAACAAGAATGAAAATTCTGCAGCTTTTTCCCTGCTGAGTCCCATGAGCATTCCGCCAACTATTGTAGAGCCTGAACGAGATACCCCAGGAATGACAGCAATACTTTGAAAAACTCCCACAATGAAAGCTCTCTTTAAGGAAAGTTCTTTTATGTCCCCGATAGAACAAAACCTTCCGCAGTATATATCCGCAAATATTAGGACAATTCCACCGAGAATCAAAGATACCACTACAACCAAGTCATTACCTATTAGAAAACCCTTGATAATTTTATAAAGAGTAAAACCTACTATGCCTGTTGGAATGAAAGCTACTACAATCCTTTTCCACGTTTCAAAATCTTTTATAAGTCGTTCAAAGTACAAAAACACTATAGCTAAGATCGAACCGAGTTGTATGGAGATGTGGAAACTCTTAACAAAGTCTGTATGAGGGATATTTAAAATATGGGCAGCAAGGATAAGATGGCCTGTAGAAGATACAGGAAGAAACTCTGTTAATCCTTCAATTATTCCTAAAAGGATTGCCTTCCATTCGTTCATAGCTCCTCTAAACTAATTTTTCCTTCATAGATTGCTTTTCCTACAACAACCCCTTCGACGATATCGTATAGCTTTTTAATATCCTCTACGGAAGATACTCCTCCTGAAGCTAAGACTGGTTTCTTTATAAATTGCTGTATAAGCTTATAGGGTGTTATATCTACACCTTCGAGACTACCGTCCCTTTCTATTACAGTATACAGGTAGCCCCAAATGGGAAACCCTTCATACCTCTTTGCGAATTCTTCTGGAGTTAGGGCTGTTGTTTCTTTCCAACCACCTACAGCAACTTTTCCACCTTTTGTATCTATAGCAAGGATTACTTTATTCGGAAAATCAAAAAGAATCTTCTCAAAATCTTTTGGATTTCTATAGGCTAACGTTCCCACAACTATATAATTGATACCCTTGTCTAATAGAATTTTAGCAGTTTCGTAATCCCTTATACCTCCACCCACTTGAATTTCTCCCGAAAAATTTTCCCGGATTTTTAAGATAGTGGAAAGGTTTTTAGGTTTACCACCTTCTGCACCTTCCAAATCTACTACATGTAATCTTTTAAATCCCAAGTCGGAAAATTTCTTGGCCAGTTCTTCCGGTTTTTCCGAATAGATTTTAATTTTAGAAAAATCACCTTTATAAAGCCTTACGGCTTTTCCCTCAATTATATCAATAGCCGGAATAACAAATTTTCTTAGGGTCAAATAACTACCTCCTCCATCGGCATAACAGGTCCTTCCATACAAACTCTCTTAAACTCCCCTCCCGCAGTTTTTACAACACATCCCAGACAAACTCCCCATCCACAAGCCATTCTCTCTTCTAAAGAAAAGTAAACCTTATGCCCAGTTTTCATTCTTTTGATGGTCTTAAGCATTGGTTTTGGACCGCAAGCATGCACTACCCAGTCAGTACCGAACTCCTCAAGTATATCGGTAACATACCCTTTTCTTCCAACGCTTCCATCGTCTGTAAACAACTCGTAAGGGAATGTTTCCTTTTCGAGCCATTCAACCATACCGAGATATTCTTTATTTCTTGCACCGTAGGCTATAAAAACTTCCTTTCCCATATTACGTAGTTTTTTTGCCAAAAGTGTAAGACCTGCCAATCCTATACCGCCTCCCAAAAGCAGGTGTTTTTTTCCCTCATAACTAAAAAGTTTCCTACCCAAGGGAAGTAATACCTTGAGCTTTTCACCTACCTTTCTTTTAGTAAGGAGATTCGTTCCCCTACCAAATACTTCGTAGTAAAAAATCAATTTATTTTCTTCTACATCCGCTACAGCAAAGGCTCTTCTACCTAAAGGGTCATAACTTTCGGAAGGTTTTATCATTGCAAAGTGTCCCGGTTCTATCTTTCTTATGATATCGTCAGGAACTCTAAGCACAAGTTTATACAACCTGCCTGAGATATACCTGTTTTCCAGTATCTCAGAGTAGATATCCCAAACCGTCATTTTCCAGAATTTTACATTATAATTTGACAAATTAATACTATTAATCCTTTAAGGACAAAAATAAAGGAGGGGAATATGAAAAAAATTTACTTAACCATATTAAGCACTACAATTTTGTTAACCAGTTGTGCTGGAAAAGGGGATAGTGCTAAAAAAGAGATTGTAGTATCCCCACAGAGCTCATATGCAAAATGCTTAGCCAATGCTCCGGCATGGGTTCTTAATGAAAATGTCGAAGGAGCGCCCCTTTCAGCTGTTGGTTCGGCAAAAATAGGAAAAGCCGGCTTTCAATTTGCCATCGAAGAAGCGGAAACTGTTGCAAGGGATAAACTTGCCAGGATGATAGTTGTAAAAGTTAAAAATATGACAAAAAGGTTTGTGCAATCAGTTGGTACAGGAGATACGGAAACCGTGGATAGAATAGTCACAAATGTTTCTAAACAGGTTTCGTATGCAACTTTAAGTGGAGCTAGAACTGTTAGAAAATGGATTTCTCCCTGTAATGAGATTTATGTATTAGTTGCTGTAGACCCGGATTTTATAAAACAACGGGTTAAACAAGTTATGTTATCTTCCTTTAAAAATGAACAAGCTTTATGGCAAATGTTCCAAGCTAAAAAGGCCCAGGAAGAACTAGATAAGGAAATTGAAAAGGAATTCAAGGGTGGGCAGTAATGTCTATAATTTTTCTTTTCCTTGCCTTTATGTTGTTCTCCTGTTCTTCAAAGATGGATAAATGTCCGCCGGAGTGGTATGTAAATTATAAGGTAAACAACAAAAGGTTATGCGGAGTAGGATACGCAGGTATACATATAAAAGGTAAATCTGCTCAGGAAGCTCTCGCCATAGCAAGAGCCATAGAGAAGATAGCTATTCAAAAGAACGTAAGAATAGATTCCGAAACTTTAGTTGAACAAATTTGGACCCAAAACTCTGCCCAATCATTAGGAAGGAAAGGAATAAAACTTGAAATTAAGGACATTGGGGTTTCAGGAGTAATAAAAGAAGCTAAGTGGTGTGGAAGTAGCTTTTACGTTTTAATTTGCGAGGAATAAAATGGGGAGCATTCTCCTGCTCTTTTTTGTAAGTTTCTGTTTCGGTATAACTGATTTTGAAGATTTTGAAAGAGAGTTTTTGAAGGAATATCAAAATTATAAGGAAAGCGTATTACTCGAATTTGAAGAATACAAAAAAATTGTTAGAGAAGAGTTCGAAAAATATAAAAGAGATATAGTAAAGTCTTGGGGGGAGTATGAAGCTACCGATAAAAAAACTTGGGTTGAATACTCCGGGGATTATAAATTAAAGAAAGTTTTCAACTTTGAAACCGGAGAACTTAGAATAGAGTCTTTAACTCCCTTATCAGAGAAAGAATTTGAAGAACATATAAGGAGTTTTATAGAAGAGGATAAAAATACAGCCTTTATGAAACAAAAACCTCTGAAAAATATAGAAAATAGACTTAAAAACTTTAAAAATGTGAAGAAAGGAAAAATACCTAAGGAAAAAATTTTGGCTCCGGTCATAATGGGAAAGAAGCAATATTCCGAGGAAGAACTTAAAAAAGCTATAAACGATTTATTAAGAAAAGGTGAATTTTATAAAAGAAAGTTAAGGAATGGCAAAACATCGTACGGATTTAAAGTTAAAATTTCTAAAAAACTCTATATAATGGCTAAAAAATACGAACCATATGTTGAAAGAGAGGCAAAAAAAAGAAACCTCAGAGAATCTTTAATATTTGCAATTATACACACCGAAAGTTCCTTTAATCCTTTTGCAACTTCACCGGTACCTGCATATGGGCTTATGCAGATAGTACCTACAACTGGAGGAATAGATGCTACTAAAATCATTTTTGGAAAACCTGTTATTTTATCCCCTTCTTACTTGTATAACGCGGAAAACAATATAACTGTAGGTAGCGCATACCTTTACCTACTCTATTATGTATACTTTAAGGATGTAAAAGATCCTCTAAGCAGGCTTTACTGTTCTATCGCAGCTTACAACACGGGCCCCGGAAACGTTGCTCGTGCATTTACAGGTACAAGGAATTTGAGGAAAGCTATAAGAATTATCAATACAATGACCCATGATGAAGTTTATAGGACACTTTCAAGGAATCTACCTTACTATGAAACTAAATTATATCTTAAAAAAGTAATAGCGAGAATAGGTTTATACAAAACATTCGAATACAAATAAAGGGGGTGATGTGAAAATGGGTAAGGCCGTTGTTATTTTGAGTTTTCTTCTGATTATTGCTTCTTGTACCCGGGTTGCAGACGTTAATCCAATGGCTTATAAAATTACCCCACAAGATAAAAAAGTTACTAAAATCCCAGAGGTTTGTAAGCCGGCTTATAATACTGCTATACCTTTGGTTGCAGTAATCGACTTTGCAAATAATACTACTTTTGATTTTGCTAAGGTGGTTCAAGCACAAGGTTCTTCAAGATACAAACATGAAGCCGCAGTAGGGGGCGTTGTGGGTCCCGGAGGTTTTGTTATAGGTGGAGTAGCACAAGGAGAAAGACAGGCAAATATAGAAGCAGTATCGAGAGAGGTAAATTCAAAGCTTGGTGAAAGTGTTGCAGAAATATTAATAGCGGAGATATCGAATATAGGAAACTTGAAAATATATACCAGAAGAGACCTTCAAAAAGTTCTTCAAGAACATAAACTTCAAATGTCGGGATTGATAGACCCTTCAACTGCTATACAAATAGGTAAGTTATCCGGTGTAAGGTACATAATTACAGGATCTGTAAACAATGTCAATTTGAAATGGGTTGAAGTTGGAGAAAGTGTTAAAAGAGATCTTTCCCAGCGTTTAGGTCTACTTGGAACAGCCTTAGCATTCGCAGCTTCTACACAAAAAGGTTGGAATATAAGTGTAGACCTTATAATCAAGATTATAGATGCTCAGACGGGAGAAATTATATTGGCAAAGCAAGTTTCAGGAAGAGAAGTTATAGGGAAAACTCCTACCCTGTTCTATGACGCTATTATAGGGGGTATTAAAAGGGCTTCTAAAGAAGCTCTTGAAGACATAAGACCGGAAATTTCCAAATTGTTTACCCTTCGTGGATATATAATTCAACTAAGAACATCTCCAGATGGAAAATCCCGTATAGCACTTATAAATGTTGGTTCATCTCAAGGTGTTAAACCCGGTCAGGAATTCTACGTAATAGAGTTCCAAGAAGTAGAAGACCCTCTTACAGGTAATAAGAAATGCGATATAGTAAAGCTTCCTATCAAACTTGTGGTATCCTCGCAAGTACAAAGAGATAAAGCTTGGACAATAGTAAAGGCAGAAAATTCAACGGATATAAAGTTGGTAAAACTTGGTCAGCTCGTGGAAAGAAAGCCTCTTGAAGGGCAAGGATTTATAAAGAAATTGTTCTAAACGAGGAAGGAACCATGAAAAGAGTGCTCTTTCTTTTAATTTTCTACATATTTTTCTCTTTTTACGCTTATGGAAAATGTATAGAAAGTATAGGAGAAGGTGAAGCTACCGTATTGAACGAAGATATAGCAGGTGCTAAAGCTGAAGCCTTTGCAAGGGCTAAGTGGAATGCAGTAGAAAAAGCTTTGGGTATATATACCAGTGTAAAAACTGTTATATCAAATTTCAAACTACTAGATGAAGTAATAAAAAATGAAGTAGGAGGATTTATAAAAGATGTAAAAATTTTAGAAAGTAAGCTATTGGGTGATACGGTATATGTAAAAGTGAAAGGCTGTGTATATCCAAAAGAAGCAGAAAAAGCTATCTCTACTATTTCTCAGGATACTAAATTTTCCGTTTTATTTATTATAAACGGTTCAGATATAAATCCTATTTCTTCGAGAATTATAGACATCCTTATTGAAAATGGGTATAAAGTTTACGACCTTACCACAAATCCTGATATTAGTCATTACGATATTGAAAGAGCGATTAAGAACCGGAGATTCTCCGAAATAAAAGCCCTTTTATCGAAATATCTTTCAGGGGCTTTAATATTCGGTACCGTAAATGTAATACCTATAGCAAAGCAGGGACAAGATATAGGTTATGGAATATCTTCTCCTTTTGATGTAATTAAAGTTCAAGGTATATACTACTTTCTTATTCCCGAGGAAGGAAAAGTAAGAATATTAAGTTCTAAAGTTTTGCAGACTATCGGAAGAGGACTAACCAAAGAGCATGCAATGAATAACGCCTTAAGTATTATTTCCGATGAGATTGCAGAAAAAATTGTAGAGGATATAGATAAATATAGAGCTCTTAAAAAGAAAATTATTACGGTAATTGTTAAGAATGCGGAAAATACACAGGACAATTTTAGGGTAAAAGAAATTATGCAGAGAATACCTTGGGTAGAAAAAGTAGATGACGTTAGTATAGGAAAATTCAGAGTTACTTATTTAGAAAAAAGTATATATTTTGCAAATGCACTGGAGAGAAACCCTCAAGTTAAGCTGATAGAGTTTTCTCCTACTAAAATTGTCATTGAGGTGGTAAGATGAAAAAGCTATTCTTCGTTATATCTTCTATGTTTTTTGTATTTGTAGTATCGTGCGGACAAAAGGTTAAGCAAATAGACAAGGAAAGCACTTTAAAAAAAGCGGAAAAAGCTTTTATCGAACTTGAAGAAGAAGCAAATAAACCTGCAAAAGAACTTAGATTAGAAGAAGAAAAAAAAAGTAAAGATGTTCAAATTAATAGAAACTTAAAGGTTATCAAACCTACAAAATATACAGTAAAAACGAAATATCCTATAACAAACGGATATCCGGTTTGGTTCTGGAATCCAAATTACGGAAATTTATTAGGTGCTGTAGGTATAGCTAAACCTATAAAGGGAAAAGGTATAGCTGAACAAAGAAGACTGGCAAAAGCAATAGCTATTGCTAATCTTGTAAAGCAAATAGAGGTAATAGTAAAATCCGAAATAAAAAGAGAAGAAATAAATATAAATAAGAAGAGTTATGAATTGTACAAAAAGAGGTTTTCTTATTATTCAGAACATGAGGTAAGAGATATTTTGATAAAAAATGCAGTTATAGAAGATGAATGGGTAAATCCAAACACGAAGGAGTTGTATATCTGGGTAGTTATAAAACCTTAAAAAATATTTTCTGCGGGAGAAAAGGTATAGATTTATACAAGTAAAAGTGTACGAGAAGATTTTTAAGAAGTTAGGAGAATATAAAGAGCTTAGGGAATCAGTTTAGATGGGCTAATTCTTTTTAAACAAACTCATACAATAAAAATTCTTAAAGTCTATTTTTTTTCAAAAAGCTGGTTATACCATCTAAAATTATATGCAGAATATCGGCTAGAATAATTCCAAGTAAAAAGTAAAAAAATTCCTCTTTTACAAACAGATTTTGTATAAATTCAAAAGGATTAAAAGTTAAAAACCACTTAGGGATAAAATTTATTATGGAGAATATACCTAAGATAATGAAATACCCTATAACGAATATAAGCATTAGGTAAAAAATTTTTATTAAGCTTCCTAAAAATGGCACATGGGTAATACCTCTGTGTTTCGAAAAGATCCAAAAAGGAAACCAAAGGTATTTTAGCTTCCCTATTCTTTGTGAAGGTTTAGAATAACTAAGGTCTATATCTGGAGAAAGCAAAAAAGTTCCCAAGAGGTACCCAATTCCGAAGAAAACCCTATAATCTCCCGGAACAAAATAGAGAGAAGGTACTAAAAGAGTTATATTAAAAAGTTCATGCTCTCTATGAGATGCCATATTCTACATCCTCCAATACCAATGAGTTCCCCTCTATTGAGTATAAAATCCTTTTTCCAGTTTCAATATGCTTTATAAGTTCATTATCCCAACAGGTTAGCTCAGCACCGTTTATTACCACCTTACCCTGTGAGTTTATCCTATAGTCCCTTACCGTTGTTAGAAATACGGGATAAGGATTTCCTTCTCCGAAGGGTTCTAACTTGGATATTTGAGTAAGCACCTCTTCACTTATTTCGGAAGGTTCCAGTTCCATATCCACTGGGATGGAAATTTCAAGTCGCCGAGTTTTTTCAAATAAAAGGTTTAATTTTTCTCTGAATTCTTCAAGTCTTGTGCTGGGAATGGTCAAGCCTATAGCTTTATCATGTCCTCCCCACTTTATGAACATACCCGATAGCAAACTTATCTTACTGTAAATCTCTATATCTTCTACACTCCTTACCGAGCCCGTTGCCTTTTTATTTCCCTTTGCAAAAACTGCCACCGGTTTTCCAAGTTCTCCTGCCAATCTTCCCGCTACAATACCTAGAATTCCCGGATGCCAATTTTCATCCCAAACAACTATGAAATTTTTATCCTTCTGACTTTCAGCTTTCCGTCTGGCTTCTGCATA
>DQTK01000059.1 GCA_015662815.1 Aquifex aeolicus
AGTTCTATAATGCCCCAGAAAAAGAACCCCGATGTTTTAGAAATTATCAGAGGAAAGACGGGAAGACTTTACGGAAACTTAATAGCTTTGCTAACGATAATGAAGGGTCTTCCTATGGCGTATAACAGGGATATGCAAGAGGATAAAGAGCCGCTCTTTGACAGTATAAGGAATTTAAAAAACATGATAAAGGGAATGCAGCTTGTACTCGACGGATTAACTTTTAAGGAACAAGTTATGAAAAGAGCTTCCGGGAATTTTCTCCTTATCACCGATTTGGCTAATTACCTAGTGGAAAAAGGAATCCCCTTCAGAACAGCACACCACATAGCGGGAAGTATAGTTGCTTATTTAGTGGAAAAAGGAAGGAAACTTGAGGATTTAACTCTTGAAGAATTAAAACAGTTTTCAGAAAAATTTGAAAGAGATGTCTTTGGTATTTTAACACCTGAAAAATCAACTGATAGGAAAAGAACTTTCGGTGGAACAGCACGGGAAGAAATTTTAAAAAGAATAGAGGTTGCTAAGTTGGAAGAGGGATTATAAGCTTGATTTATAAGCTTTCTTATTTAAAGTTATCACAATTTTTGGTAAACTTTTATGCACTTGGAGGATACCATGCATAGCTTCTGGGTAGACCTTTTTGTAGCAATAATAAAGATATCGGTAATACTGGGGATAGCTCTGGGGATAGGGGCATTTCTCACTTGGGTGGAAAGAAAAGTTGCAGCCCACATTCAAAGAAGACCGGGACCAATGGTCGTAGGTTGGCACGGACTTTTGCAACCCCTGGCGGACGGTGTGAAGTTGCTCACCAAGGAAGATTTATTTCCCAGATACGGAGATAAGTTCTTGTATCATCTGGCTATAATTCTGGCTTTGGTTCCTGCAACACTTGTATTTTCCGTAGTTCCCTTTGGTCCGGAATTTGAAATATTCGGATACAAGGTAAAACCTATACTCTCTGATGTAAACGTGGGCTTACTTCTTGTTTTCGCATTGGGTTCTATGGCAGTTTATGCCGTTGCTTTAGCAGGGTGGGCTTCCAACTCCAAATATCCGCTTATAGCCTCTATGAGAAAGGCCGGAGTTTTGGTTTCCTATGAGGTTGTAATTACTTTTGCCGTCATGGGACCTATAATTCTTGCCGGAACCTTGTCGACATATGAAATAGTTGAAAAGCAGGTAGAACAGAAACTTTGGTATATTTGGCTTCAACCTATAGCTTTTGTGGTTTACATGTTTGCAGCCCTTGCGGAAATGGGAAGAGTACCCTTTGATGTTCAGGAAGCGGAAGCTGAACTGGTTACAGGTTTTACCGTTGAGTACGGCGGTATGAAATTCGGTTTATTCCCCCTGGTGGAATGGTATATAGAAGGTCTAACCCTTTCCGCTATAGCGGTTGTTCTTTTCTTTGGTGGCTGGTCACCGATAAACATACCCTTTGTGGGATTTGTAGACCCATTATTCTTCCTTGGACCATTGTCTCCGTTTGTGTGGTTTATCCTTAAAACTACAGCTTTGTTCCTCTTTATACTTTGGCTTCACTGGACGTTACCGAGATATCGTATAGACCAGATAACTCAAAGTGCTTGGAAAATTATGCTTCCACTTACGTTATTTAATATTGTTATTACGGCAGTCCTTGCTCCTATCGTATGGAGGTGAAGGGAAATGATTAAGAAGGTAGCTACAAAACCTTTATCGTGGTTAGAAAGAATATTTTTTATAGATTTCGTTAGAGGTTTGAAAATAACCTTAAAAAATGCCTTCAGAAAAACAATCACAACCCATTATCCCTACGAAAAGATAACTCCTCCAAAACGCTTCAGAGGTTTCTTTGCCCATAAAGTTGTGGATGGAACAGAACCTCAACCTGCCTTCCAAGAATGGGTAAACAGGTATAATATCCAAGTCGAATACGGAAAAAGCAGATGTGTTGTATGTTTGAGGTGTAAAAGGGCATGTCCCGTACCTCAACTGTTTGAGATAGAAGGTAAAAAGCTTCCTAACGGGAAGAGGGTGGTGAGTGTTTTTAACATGAATATGCTGCTTTGCACTTACTGCGGTTTTTGTGTAGATGCATGTCCCGTAGACTGTCTTTATCAAACTGATATACATGAAACAGCAAGCTACACAAGAAAAGACTTTATACTTACGTTGGAAATTCTCGAGCAAATAGGTAAGGATTGGCAGATGAGAAGAGGAAATGAACCCGATAGAATATGGATAGATGATGAACAAAGAATGAAGTTATGGTATGAGAATGATGTAAAATTACCTAAACCTGAGGGAGTTTAATGGGGAAATTAATAATCTTCGGATTCTTCTCTTTAATGGCTATCCTATCTGGAATAGGAATCATTACATTAAAAAATCCCGTATATGTTATTGTTGCTCTTCTTTCTTCACTTATAGCTGTTGCTGGTATATTCTTTACGGCGGGAGCTGAACTCGTCGGTGCCCTTCAACTCCTGATTTACGCAGTTGCCATAGCGATTTTCTACATCATAGTAATCAGTGCTGTACCTTGGCAAAAGGCCAAAAAGTCTGAAACCCACCACAGATTTGAAGGACTCATTTCTCTACCGGTAGTACTGTTGCTCTACATTGAAATGATTGTTGTATTCCTGCTTGGGGTTAAGGCTTCTCCTGAGGGGGAAATAGCGAAGCTTATCGAAAAGATTGGAAATGCAGAAGTAATAGGCGCTATTCTTTTCAGTAAGTATTTCTTAGCCTTTGAGGTCGTGTCTTTAGTTCTTTTGGTGGGTATGATAGGTGCTGTACTAATAGGAAGAAAGGAGAGTCAAACCTATGAAGACGATACCACTTGAAGCGTTTTTAGCGGTAAGTATGATTCTCTTTGGGCTAGGGGTGATAGGTATAATTGCAAGGAGAAATTTGGTAACAGTTTTAATGAGTTTGGAACTTGCTCTTAACGCTGTAAATATTGCATTAGTAGGTGCTGACCATCATTTGGGACTTGCGGAAGGTCAAATTTTTGCACTATTTATTATAGCCCTCGCGGCTACAGAGGCGGCAGTAGGACTTGGAATAATAATAGCTATTTTTAGGCTTAAGAAAGTTGAAAGCACAGACGAAATAAGCGAGTTGAGGGGCTAAAATGGAAGGATTATTTATCATACTAACACCGCTAATAGTGTTTTTAATAATCCTTGTATCTGGGAAGAAGATAGGGGATTTAAAAAGTGGTATACTGGCCTCGGTAGCAGCAGGTCTTACCGCTGTGTTCTCTTTCATTGTCACACTAAAAGCTATCCATAACCCGATTCATATCAAACTCTACAACTTCTTACCTATAGACAACTACACCCTACAAATAGGTTTCTACTTCGACTCCCTCTCTTCCATAATGACACTGGTAGTTACCTCCGTAGC
>DQTK01000095.1 GCA_015662815.1 Aquifex aeolicus
GAGACCTAAGACTTTGATGAGTGTCATGACAGGAATGGATAAGACGGCTGAGACTACGAAAAAGGCGCAAATTTGAGCATCAGTTAACTTAGGCTTCCTACCTCTCTTAAACTGCTTTAGTTCCTGTGTTATAATAAATTCGTCAAAAATTTGACTAAGTTTCTCTATTAGTTCTTTCGCTCCATACTTTCCTTATTTTACTTTTTTTCACTCAGCGTATAAATATCATACACGTAATATTTAAAGGAGTTCTTCCAAGTCCTTTTCAAGTTCTCGATATATTCCCTTCCTTTCCTTTACTACAATTCCTTCCCTGTTTACCATGAACGATGTGGGAAGTCCCCGCAAGGGAAAAATCTCCATAACTTCGTCATTCGCTATTAAAACAGTAAACGGAAGCTGGTATTCTTTAAGAAACTCCTCTAAATTTTCAGGGTCAGTGTTTATAGCAAGGATTACAAATCCTCTATCTTTGTACTTTTCGTACAACTTTTTAAATAAGACAAACTCCTCCTTACACGGTGGGCACCAGGTAGCCCAAAAATTTATAAGGACTACATCTCCGTGAAACTCTTTTAAGGAAACCTCTTTACCTTCAAAGGTTTTGAGTTTTATATCTGGAAGCGATTTTCCTATTAATAAACTCTGGGATTTATGTAGTCCTCTATCCTGCTCTATTCCTATATAAACAAGTAATCCAAAAAGTATCAAAGCGAGAAGGGCAGGAAGGATATTTCTCATATTTTCTTTCTATATTCAGGTAATTCCCTTGGTTCCGCTCCGGTATATTCATATTCATCTTCAGAAAGTCTCTTGGAGAACGGTCTTTCCCGAGTAAGTTCCTCATATGCGTGAGCCACCAGTCCGGGCACTCTTCCGATTATGAAGAAACCTTTACCCAGTCTCCAGTCAAAGCCCATATCGGATGTAATAGCTGCAATGGCACCATCTACATTCAAGACAATTCTCTTACCTTTCTGCTTGTAAATTTCTTCCTCAACTTTTTGGGCAAATTCACAATGCTTTCCGCAGAAACCGTATTTTTTTGCCAATTCAAAAAGCCTCCTTGTTCTTGGGTCGTACTCTTTATAGTATCTATGACCGTATCCGGGAATGGGTTTCTTTTGGGAGAGATACTCCTTTACTATTTCCTCTACAGGTTTTCCGCTTTCAACTCCTTCTTGCATAAATTTCATCGCATCTTCAAGGGCTCCTCCGTGGGCACTTCCGAATGCGAGAATACCTGCTCCTACACCTACGTTAAGAGAGTTTCCACCGCTTATTACAGCTCTTGTGGCTATTACAGAAGGAGGAGCTATGCTATGTTCAATTACGGATACAAATATCGCGTCCATCATTTTGGCTTCCGCTTCCGAGGGAAGTTCTCCTTTGAGAAGTAAATAGATGGCCTCTGAGAAAGTCAGGTTTCCTACTAGGTCAAGGAGTCTGTAGCCTCTTATATAAGGTTCATGGTTAATATGGGTAGATATAGCTGTTTTCCACTTTTTCTCAGCCATAGGAAAATTATACAAAGAGATAAAGGTAAATTCAGTAATAAAAGATACCTAAATATTCCTCCAATATTATCATTGCGGATATAGTATCCTTTAATTTTTTCTTTCTTTTGTAAGGTAGCCCTTCTAATCTTCTCATGGCTTCGTCGGTAGTCCACCTTTCATCCCACAGAATTACTTCCACTTCCGGGATTTCTCGTTTTAATTTCTCAACAAACCTTTTAACCAATTTAGCCCTTTGTCCTTCCTTGCCGGTAGGAGTGAGTGGATAACCTACTACAACTTTTTTTACTTTACTTTTTTTAATAATTTCCTTAATCTTATCAATAGCATTACTTGCACTTACTGTTCCTTTAGGAGATACTAATCTTAACTCTTCATCTCCTATTGCCAGACCTATTTTTTTAGTTCCGTAGTCAATACCTAAAACCTTCACCCGGTTCGAAAACCGGCAACTTTATAAAGTGGACAAAATCCTATTGTTGAAGTTATCAGAAAGATTATGCCGACTATATCAAGAATCCAATAAATCCTGTCATTTGTAATGGCAAGATATAAGAATATTATTGCCAGTATAACTCTTATAATTCTGTTCCACAAAATCATATTCTTTTCCATATTTCCCCCCTAATATCATTTTAGGATATTTATGACTTTTGGCATATCTTACTTTAAATATTTCAAGTTAAAATTCCTAATAAAAGAAGGCTAAAAAATAAGGAGGTAATGGAAATGGCCGTACACAAACTTCAGCCAAAAGACTATTTGAAACCCCAAAACCTTGAGGGAATTTCCAACGAACAAATTGAACCTCACTTTGAGGCTCACTACAAAGGTTATGTAAACAAGTATAATGAAACTCAAGAAAAACTTGCGGACCAAAATTTTGCTGATAGAAGCAAAGCTAACCAAAACTACTCTGAGTACAGGGAGTTGAAAGTAGAAGAAACTTTTAACTATATGGGTGTGGTTCTTCACGAACTTCACTTTGGAATGCTCACCTCCGGAGGAAAAGGTGAACCCTCAGAAGCTCTTAAGAAGAAAATTGAAGAAGACCTCGGAGGACTTGATGCTTGTACAAATGAACTAAAAGCCGCAGCTATAGCATTCAGAGGATGGGCAATTCTGGGACTTGACATATTCAGTGGAAGACTTGTAGTGAACGGGTTAGACGCTCATAACGTCTACAACCTCACTGGTTTGATTCCCATAATTGTAATTGATACTTACGAACACGCCTACTACGTAGACTATAAAAACAAAAGACCTCCGTACGTTGATGCGGTTCTCAAAAACATAAATTGGGATGTTGTTAACGAAAGATTTGAAAAAGCAATGAAAGCTTACGAAGCTCTTAAGGATTTTATCAAGTAAAGGTTTTGTTCTTCTTCCTTTTTCTCTTATTTCTTTTATCTTGTGGAATAAAGGCACCTCCAAAACCATTACCTGAGCCTCAATTTCAGGTAAAAAGAATAGGCAGTTATGTTTACGTTATCGGAGAAGCTATAGAGGTAAAGGGTTTCGAAAAAAGCGGAAATTTTTGGTATAAAAAAAATA
>DQTK01000046.1 GCA_015662815.1 Aquifex aeolicus
CCCAAGGCTAACGGCAACATCATAGCCGTAGTAGATGTATTACTTATCCACATAGATATCAGGGAAGTAGCAAGCATAAGCAAGAATACCGATAAAAGGAACTTACCTTGGGCTACGGACACTATTTTATGAGCTATAAACTTATCTATTTCATATTTAGAAAGAGTTATTGCTAAAACAAATCCTCCGAAAAAGAGAAATATTAAGGGATGAGCAAAATAGGACAGTGCGGTTTTAACGTCAAAAACACCAGTCAATACTCCCAAAACCGGTATAAGCAATGCAGTTGCACTGAGGGGTATAGCTTCAGTTATCCAGAGAATAGCGGCAATAGATAAAATCGCAAGTCCTTTTCTTACACCTTCGTCAAAAGGGGAAAAGAACAGTATAAGGAAAAATACCAGCAAACCCAAAATCAAGCTTATATCTTTATTTCTCATCTTCCCCCCTCCTTATTCAAAGGAATATAACGTCTACCTCTTCACCCTTTTTTAACTCCTTAACTCCTTCGTATACAACCATGTAGCCGTTTGAATTCACCAAAGATGTGAGCATATGGCTATCTTGTTTTGGATAGGGCTCACAGTGATACTTTCCGTTCTCGAACCAAACTTTACTTCTGGTGAATTCCCTTCTGTCTGCATTCCTTCTCTTATAATCCGTTTCCAGAATGGCCTTTACCTTCTCCTTAAAGATATTCTTATAACCCTGCATAGCCCTCAGAGCAGGATAAACTAAAAGGTCAAAAGCAACAGCTGTAGAAACAGGATTTCCCGGAAGACCAAAGAAAAGTTTATTATCTCCGTACACTCCGAAAAGAACAGGTTTAGCGGGCTTAATTCTTAGCTTATGAAATTTAACGTCTATGCCGAGTTCCTTTACCAGATACTTTATATAATCCTTTTCTCCCATAGAAACCCCGCCGGTGGTGATAAAAAGGTCATACCTGTAAATGTTTTTAAGAACTTCTTTCAGTTTCTCAGGGTTATCCGGAGCTATACCGAGGTTATGGGGTATACCTCCTGCCTGAATTACCTGTCCGTAGAGCATATAGTTATTGGAGGTTCTTATTTGAGATGATTTAGTACTTTCTTGACATACATCCAGTATTTCATCTCCGGTTGCCAAAATTCCCACGTGAGGTTTTCTATAAACACTCACCACAGCCCTGTTTACAGAAGAAAGCATACCCATTTCGTAGGGTCTTATCTCTTTACCCTTAGGTATTACTACCTCACCTTCCTTTATATCCTCACCTCTTTTTCTTACATTTGCACCTTTTTTGAACTCCTTTTTGATAATTACGTAACCGTCAAGAACTTCCGTGTATTCCACCGGAACTACTGTATCTGCTCCTTCCGGAATGGGAGCTCCTGTAAAAATTTTTATAGCCGTGCCACTCTCAACTTTTAAGCTTTCCTCTGTTCCTGCTGAATATTCGCCGATAATTCGAAGCTTTGCAGGAATGTTTTGTATATCCTCGAATCTTACGGCATAACCGTCCATAGCAGAGTTATCAAAAAGAGGTTTATCGGTGTCCGATAGAATATCTTCAGCCAAAACTCTGCCTAAGGCCTCATGGATAAAAACCCTTTCGGTGTCAAGTGGTTTAACATTTTCTATAACAATCCTTATAGCTTCCTCCAAGGGCATAAGTTCAGCCACGATACAACCTCCTTGTAAATAAAGATAAGGTTAAATCAGAGTTTACGACTTTTTTATATTCTGTCCTGTTTAATAATTAGGGAAGTTAGGATTTACAATAGGAAGTTTAGCCAAAATATACAGGCTTCACCAGACCAATTTTCTTTCAACTTGTCTACTTTTTTAGGCAAGCTCATATCATACCTTGATAAATCAATAAAGGGAATAGAATATAAAAAGGGAGTTTGATAAACTTGAGGTACGTGATACTTTGCCTACTAATTTTTAACTCTATCTTGTTTTCTTCGAGTTGGAAATTCTTTTACGAAATCGGCTTTGAGAGTCTAATAGATAAACTCCTAAAATACCGTGTAATTTACCTAGGTGAGGTTCATGACAGAAAAGAAATTCACGAACTTCAACTGAAGATAATAAAGGCTCTTTACCAAAGGGATAAAAGGTTAGTTATCACTATGGAAATGTTTCAACAACCTTTTCAGGAGTACATTGACTTTTACATTGAAGGTGAAATAGATGAAAAGGAAATGCTTGAAAGAACTCAGTATAAAAAGCGATGGGGAATGAGAGAAGAACTTTACAGAGATATCTGGAGATTTGCACAAAGGTATGGGATTAAGCTTTACGCCCTAAACGTACCTTTTGAACTTCTAAGAGAAGTTAGGAATAAAGGTCTTGAAAATATAAGAAGCGTATACCTGCCACCCAAAATTATATTTCCCGTCGGGGAATACAAGAAGTTCCTAATAGAACAAATGAAGAGACATAAGGGAAAATTTGACGAAAAGAGGTTTATCGATATTCAAACGGCTTGGGATAACGGTATGGCTTATAAAATCCTAAAATTGATAGCTCTTTATCCCGACCACAGAATAGTTGTGATAGTCGGTAAAGGACACCTTTACAGAGGATATGGAATTCCTTTTGTTCTTAAAAGGTTATACCCTAAGGTGAGACAGGCTATTCTGTACCCAGTAGAGGATGAAAAGTTTTACTTCCTGTTTTCAAAAGACTTTTCCAAGGAATATTCATCTACAAACTCAATTAGGCTTCCGAATTGAAAACCGTAGGCAGTTCTCGATACTTTAACACTGGGAAACCTTTTCCTTATAAGGTTTGCAAGGTAGCTTGCTGTAGCTTCTCCCTCCACGTTCGGATTTGTTGCAAGTATTACTTCCTTAGCTTTGTACCTCTCTATTCTCTCAAGGAGCTTGTCTATTGTAAGGTCTTCCGCAGAGGTTCCTTCAAGTGGAGCAATGTGACCTTGCAGGATGTGGTAAACTCCTTTGTACCTCCCGAGCCTTTCTATTGCGTACGCATCCTGGCTCTCTTCTACAACACAGATAAACTTCTTTATCCTTTTCTCATCGGAGCATACAGCACAAATCTCTTTATCGGTAATTAAATAACACTCTTTACAGGGTCTTAGAATCTGCACAGCTTCAAGGATTTTCTTCACAAGTCTTATTTTTTTCTCCTTATCGAGCTTCAAAAGGTTGTACATAAAACGATTTGCACCTTTTTCCCCGTAGGTAGGTATCTCCGTAATTCCTTCCAGAGCTTCCTTTAGAGCCTTAGGGAAAATATCCTCAAAAGCCAAAACCCAGTCCTCCTAAGAGTCCTCCGAACTTTCTGTTAAAAGCCTCCTTCGTTTTGTCTCTTGCTATGTCTTGAGCTTGATTTATTAGCTCTATGAGCACTTGCTTTAGATTTTCGCAGTTTTTTTCTTCAGTTTTGAACTCAATATTCAGTATTTCACCCAATCCGTTAAATACAATTTCAACACCATCCTTTTCTAAGATATCTTTTTCTTCCCTCAATTCTCTTTTTATTTCTTCCATAATATCTTGGAAATTTTTAAGGTTTTTCATAAAGTCATATATATTCATTTTTCACCCTCCAGAGCTTTCTTCGTCTCGTATACTCTCTGAATTACTGTAATACAGGAACCTATAAATATTACAAATAGGCCTAATTTAACCAAGCCTAAAAGGATTCCCAAAATTAGGACTATCCATCTCTCTGCTCTTTCAAATATCCCTCCTAATCCGTACACTCCTAAACTCTCAGCTCTTGCCCTTGTATAACTTACTCCGAAGGAAGATATAAGTGATAGAAAGGCTAGAAGAGTGCCGATTTCATCTTTGACAGAAGCGTAATAAACTCCGAAAGCTATGAAGGGTAAAGCATCGGAAAATCTGTCAACCGTTGAATCTAAAAAAGCACCGAATTTAGAAACTCTCCCCGTTTTTCGGGCAAGACTGCCGTCCACACTGTCGGCTAAAGCTCCTATAACGAGAAATAGAAAGGCAAGTAAATAATTCTGTGTGTAGATAAATACAGAGCCTGTACCGACACTCAGGAAGCCGAAAAGGGTTATAAAGTTAGGGTGAATTCCGGAATTTCCAAAGTAATTCACAATAGGCTCCATTAGGCTCTCATAGTAAGGTTTTAGTTTCCGTATAACTACACTCATTTAACCTTTAAAAGTATATCATTTAGCCATGTCTACGCCCAAGCTTCCGATAACTGCAAATACAC
>DQTK01000131.1 GCA_015662815.1 Aquifex aeolicus
AAAAGCATCAAGGTACCAAAACATCAAAGCATCGAAGCATTTTGATGCTCATTCCTGCGAGCTATTTCCCCTATTCAATTGCCAAGAAGCCAAAATTTAACTCACTACAATGCTACAATAACGCGACAATATTATATCTGAAAGTTTTGCAAGGATGAGCCTGTTTAAAAAAGTAAGAGTTATATTGGTTTGGCGGAGCTTGTATGTTTTGGCTAAGCTTCCTATTGTAAATCCTAACTTCCCTAAAAGCTTAATATAATGCTGTACCTTTACTTAAACCTATAAGGTGAAAATAGTTTAAAGTATTCCGAAAATTCACCCTTATCCACAAGTTTGAGAGCTATCTCTGCGGTTATCGGAGCAAGCAGTATACCGTTTCTATAATGGCCGCTAAATACTGCAAAGTTTTCACCGAAGTAAAAAATGGGAAGCTCGTCGGGAGTTCCCGGTCTGAGACCAACTCTCACCTCGAAGAATTCTGCTTCCTTTAAAGCCGGAGAAACTTTAATAGCTCCTTGGGTTAATTTTCTCACTCCTTCAAGGGTAGTTGTGGTATCAAAGCCCCTGTGTTCCGTTGTTGCCCCAACTAAAATATCTTTTTCCCTCGGGATTATGTATGCTGAACTTGAGTAGATTACGTAATCTTTAAAGGGTGCGGATATTCTGAGTATTTGCCCTTTTACCGGAAATACGGGAAAGTTAAAGTGTTTCTTAAGCCATGCTCCTGTGGTAAATATATAAAAGTCTGCAACCATTTCTTTGAAAAATCCGTAAACCTTTTCTATCTTTTCACCTTCTTTATGTATACGAACTACGTCTTCGCCGATAATTTCTCCACCCAGCTTTTTAAAAGCTATGTACAAAGCTTCCATTAACTCCTCCGTATCTACATTACCTTCATCACCGTAGATAACCCCGTATCTTACCTCTTCTGTAATATAAGGAAACTCCTTAATGAGTTCCCTTCCATCGTAAGAAACTATGTTTTGACATATATTTTGGGAATACCTCTTTACTTTTTCTTTAAGTTCCCTTTCTTCTTCTTCGGTGAGTGCTATTCTGAGAATTCCCTGTGAAAAAAATACCCCTATTCCGGAAATTTCTTTTATTCTTTCAAGATAATCGTGCCAAAGTCTTAAGCTCTCTACGGAAAATCTCAGAAAATCGCCTTCAAGTCCTTCCGAAAAAGGAGCTAACATTCCTCCTGCTACCCAAGATGCTCCCTCCCTTTCGTTTCTGACAGAAAGCTTAACATTATGACCCGCAAGGAGTAAGTCTATAGCTATTGATAATCCTACTATCCCGCCGCCCACAATCAGTATATCCATACTAACTATTTTAGAATTTAAAATATTCATAATGAAGACCGTTCTGATATCGGGAGAGCGCTTTTACAGTATAGAGGAGGCAAATCTCATAAAGGAAATATTTTTAAAGGCATCTTTTACTTTTGAAGCCTTCGGATACGATTACATTAATCTTTCTCATTTTGAACCTTACGAATATCAAGAACTTTCCTTTGGTGAAAAGGCAAAAGAAGCCATTACGTTTAAAGATAGTTCCACTAAAGAAACCTTTGGCCTTAGGCTAGATTTTACAACTCAGGTAGTAAGAACAATATCAAATCTAAAAAATTTAAAGTTTCCCGAGAAGCTCTATTATTTTGGAAGTGTCTTTTCACTGGATAGAAAAGGCTTTGAAAAACTTCAAACGGGAATAGAGCTTATAGGTATAAACAATCTGGAGGCTGATGTAGAAGTAATTCAGGTTCTTGTAGAATTTCTAAGAACCCTCGAAATTAAGAATGTAAAGGTTATCCTTAGCCATGCAGGTATAGTAAGAAAACTCGCCAAAGATGATAACCAGTTGCTGAAAGCCTTCTTTGAAAGGGATGTTGAAAAATTAAAAAAGATTTTCGGAAACGATGTTAATAAAGTCCTGAGAATTTCCGATAGTCACGAAATACTGGAAATTCTTGAAAAGTATTCCCTCGATAAAGAAAGGGAAACCCTCAAAGGTATAGGAGAAAAACTAAAAGAACTCGGAATAAGCTTTGCCTATGACCTCTGTGAAGTGAGACATTTCCCTTACTACACAGGTGTGATTTTTGAAATTTACGAATTAAAATACCACAGGGCAGTGGCGGGCGGAGGAAGGTACGATAACCTCTCTACCCTTTTCGGAAAAACCCTCCCCGCCACTGGGGGAACTGTATATCTTGAAAGATTAATAGACATTCTTCCCAAGGCTATTTCCCTAAAGGATTTCTTCATTATAGATAAATCCGAAAAGAAATTGGGAAAACAGTTAGCAAATGTACTGAGAGGTAAAGGAAAGAAGGTAGCAGTAGAGCTTGTAGAAAGGGAAGTTGAGGATTCTGTAATTTACGCTTTTGAGAAAGGTTATAGGGAGATACTCCTTGTTGACGATAAAAAGCTTAAAGTCTTTTATACACCGAAAGAATATGTAATTATGACCGTAAAAGAGTTTTTGAAGCTAATCCAGTAGTTCCCTCAATTTTTCGAGATAAGTGAGTTTTTCCCAAGGTAAATTTTCTTTACCGAAGTGTCCGTATACTGAAGTTTGTCTATATATAGGTTTCCTTAAATCTAAAAAATCTATTATTTCTACAGGTTTCAGCGGAAAGACCTTTTTAATAGCTTCGGTTAACTTTACTTTATTTATTTTTTCCGTACCGAAAGTTTCTATATCAAAGGCTATCGGCTCTGAAAGTCCGAAAGCGTATCCTATCTGAACTAAACATCTACTTGCCCATCCACCCGCTACTATATGTTTTGCAATCATTCTTGCAAGGTAGGAACCTGAGCGGTCAGTCTTGGTAGGGTCTTTACCCGAAAAAGCACTCCCACCCGAAAGCCCTATATCTCCGTATGCGTCGGAAACTATCTTCCTCCCGGTAAGTCCCGCATCTGCGACGGGCCCACCGATGACAAATCTCCCTGTGGGATTTACCTTTAAAAGCGTTTTTTCCGTTAAAAACTCCTCCGGGATTTCCCTTTTTATCACCTCTTCTATTATCAATTCCCTGAGATGTACCATAGATACATCCGGGTCGTGATGAACGTAAGCAATAACACTTTGAACGTATTTGGGTCTGCCGTTTTCGTATATCATAGCTATGAGAACTTTTCCGTCCGGTCTTAAAAAGGGAAATTTACCTATTTTTCTATATTCGGAAATCCTTTTTGTTATTTTATGGGCTAATGTAATAGGCCAGGGCATCAGGTTAGGAGCTTCTTTTGTAGCGTAACCTACGACTATTGCTGTGTCCCCTGCTCCTTCTGCAGAAATGCCGAGAGCAATCTCCGGACTTTGCTCATCTATTGATTGAATCACCGCACAAGTATCGGCATCAAAACCGAGTTCAGGTCTTGTATAACCTATATCTTTTATTACATTTCTTGCAACTCTGGGAATATCCGCGTAGCTTTCCGTTGAAAGTTCTCCTCCCACCATTACTAAACCTGTAGTGACCATTATTTCAAGGGAAACCTTACTGTAAGGGTCTTTTTTAAGAAATTCGTCCAGCAGGGCATCGGCTATTTGGTCTGCTATTTTATCAGGGTGTCCCTCCATCACGGATTCTGCCATTCTGAGTGTATACATAACTTTAATTTTAATTAGTAGATACGCAATTTGGTTTAAAATAATTTCTTCCATGAAAATACTTGTTCAGAAGTTCGGAGGAACCTCTGTAGCTAATCTTGAGAGAATTGAACTCTGTGCAAAAAGGGTAATCAGTACCTTAGAAAAAGGGTATAAGTCCGTTGTAGTGTCTTCAGCAATGGCAGGTGAAACAGACTCCCTTATAAATTTAGCCCGTCAAGTATCTTCGAGACCACCCGAAAGAGAAATGGACATGCTCCTTGCAATAGGCGAGCAAAGAGCCATAGCCCTTTTTGCTATGACCTTGTATAAATTGGGATATCCGGCGGTAAGCTTATGCGGTTGGCAGATTCCGATAATCACCGACAATGTCCACACAAAGGCTAGAATAAGAAAAATAGGAGTAAGAAGGCTTTTGAATCTGATTGAAGAAGGATATATTCCTGTAGTTGCGGGATTTCAGGGGATTACCGAAGACTGGGAAATTACAACCTTAGGAAGAGGTGGTTCCGATACAACAGCTGTAGCTTTAGCCGCGGCTCTTAAAGCTAATTGTGAGATTAACACAGATGTTTCGGGAGTTTTCACTGCTGACCCGAGGATAGTTCCATCTGCAAGAAAAATTTCCAAGATATCCTACGAGGAAATGTTGGAACTTGCATCTTTGGGTGCAAAGGTGATGCAAATAAGAAGTGTTGAGTTTGCGGCAAAGTATAACGTTAGAATACACGTAAGGAGCACTTTTTCCGAAGAAGAGGGAACTTGGATTGTTCCGGAGGAGGAGGTTATGGAGAAAGTGGTAGTAAGAGGAATTACCGTAGATACAAATGAATCCAGAATTACCATAGTTAAAGTTCCCGACAAACCGGGAATTGCAGCCCAAATTTTTAAAGCCCTCGGAGATGCCCATATAGTTGTGGATATGATAGTCCAAAATGTTTCCCATGAAGGTTACACCGATATGTCCTTTACCGTAAACAAAACCGAAGCCGATAAAGCGGAAGAAATAGTTAAAAAAATAGCTGAAGATATAGGTGCAAAGGAAGTAATAAGGGACGATAAAGTGGCTAAGATTTCTATAGTGGGAATAGGTATGAAAAGTGCTTACGGTGTTGCGGGAAGGATGTTTGAAATTCTCGCTAAAAACGGGATAAATATAAAAGCTATATCTACTTCGGAAATAAAAATTTCTTGCTTGATAGAAGAGAAGTATGCCGAGCTAGCTGTAAGAGCTCTCCACGAAGAGTTTATAGAAGAAATAGAAGAGTTCGAAACCATAAACGATAAGAATAAGTGAGTCTTCTGGAAAATTTGCTATAGATTTAAGTAAATTCTACGGCTCTTTTTCCACGTTTTTTACTCTAAATTAAAATTAATGGAGGGAAATGTTAATTTAAATTTCTTAAAAGAATTAGTAAATATGACAGAAAGGGATAAACAGAATCTAAAGAAAATAAGAGAGGCTCTAACAGAGGAAGAAGTTAGTAAAATAGCCGAAAATTTTGCGAAGTATATTTACAGTTTTGAAAAGTATAGAAAATTTAAAGAAGCTTTTAACATCAAAGAAATTATCTACGAATATCTTACAACCCTCTTTAGGGAGAATAGATCCATCTTCAAAGAAAGAAGGAAACTTGCAGAAACTTTCCGTGAATTGAGTATAAACATCCCCGAGTTTATTTCTTTATACGGAAGACTCTTTGAACTCATAAGGGAAAAATTGAAAGAGAAGTTTTCCGCGGAAGAGTTAAACGAATTGTGTTTATCTTTGGTCAAGTATATACTTGTAGACATTTCCACGCTTTTAAAATCTATCATTCAAGAAGACTTTGAAAAGTTTATAAAATTCTTTGAAATAAACCCAGACCCTATTATAGTACTCGATGATGACTTTAGAATTACCTTTGTAAACAAGACCTTTGAAAAGATACTGAAACTAAAGGCAAAGGATATAGTAGGGAAACCTCTGGAGGAGTTGTTTGTAGATAAATATAAATATATACTTTGTAAAGCGTGCAGTGAAAAAAAAATCGGGGAAACTTCCCGAAGTGTTATACCTTCAAAATTCCCAACTGGGCATAACTAAACCCTTTGAGGTGGTCTACGAAACGATATCAAGAGATAGTAAAAATTACTATATTCTCGACCTAAGAGACGTAACAGAAGAGATAAAGAGGGAGAAAGAAAAGATAAAAGTAAGTCTACTCTACACACTCATATCGGATTTGATGAAGATTATTCTTGAAGAGACGAACAAACAGGAAATTTTTAAGAAAGTGGTTGAAAGGTTTACCGCCGAAGGGAGATACAAGTATGCATGTATACATCTGCGGGACTCGAGAAAGAATATAGTAAGGAGCGGTGAGCCTGGCATCTATAGCATTTGTTTAAATATATCCTCTAAAGAGCCCTATGTTTTTATAATCTCAAAAGATGAGGAATTCTACCCCGCAGAGGTTCAGATTATTTCCAACTTTCTTGAAGAGTTTGCAAAGGTTATGGATACTTTCACCTTCTACGAAAGGCTGAAAAGAATTTCTCTGTATGACCCTTTGACGGGCCTCCCGGTAAGAAATTTCTTCGTGGGAGTTCTCGAAGATTTAATAAACGATGCTAGGAAGAAAAAAGAGAAAGTTGTGGTTGTTGCTATGGATATTGACAATTTTACAACTATAAATAGCCTCTACGGATACAGTATAGGAGATAGGGTACTCAAAGAAGTTGCGGATAGATTAAAACAGGTAGTTAGGCTCGATGATTTTCTTGCAAGGGTAGGCTCGGATACCTTTGTCGTAGCCTTTAAAACAAAAAAAGTATCACCCGCGGTTAACAGTCTTATATCGAGAATACTCGCAAAATTTGTAAACCCTATAATTCTAAACTCCCACGATATACCTATAACCTTTTCCATAGGTGTAGCTGTATTCCCTGATAACGAAGAAAGTAGTGAAAGACTCCTAGCTGATGCAACTCAGGCTATGTTCGAAGCAAAAAAACTCGGAGGAAATACCGTAGTCTTCTACACTAAAAAGTCTAAAGAGGTAGAGGAGAGTTTTATCTTAAGGAAGGAGCTTATAAAAGCTTTGGAAAATAAGGAATTTATCCTTTACTTCCAACCGAAAATAAGTCTAAAAGACAAAAAAATTGTAGGAGCAGAAGCCCTGATAAGATGGAAAAAGGGCGATACACTGGTTCCTCCTTATAAATTCATACCTATCCTCGAAGAAAGCGGTTTGATAAATGAGGTCGGTTTATGGGTTATTGAAGAAGCCTGTAACAGGATAAGAGATTGGAGGAAAAAAGGAATAGATATTGAAATTGCTGTGAACTTATCTCCCGTACAACTTCGTTCTTCGAAGTTTATAAGCTACATAATACAAAAACTCGAGGAACATCCCCAAGAAGTACGCAACTTCGGAGTTGAAATTACAGAAACCGCAATAATGGAGAATATATCAATAGTTTCCGTATTCCTGAAATCCCTTACAGAGCTCGGGATAAAGATTTACATAGATGATTTTGGAACGGGATATTCATCCATAGCCTATTTAAAAAACCTTCCCGTTTATGCCATAAAGATAGATGTAGATTTTGTAAAAGATATACACGAAGACCAGAAAGATTACGAAATAGTAAAAACCATTATAAATTTAGCAAAGAGCTTGAACTTGAAAACCGTTGCAGAGGGTGTTGAAAGGGAAGAACACGAAAGAATCCTTACAAAACTCGGCTGTAATTATGCTCAGGGATACTACTATTCTCCACCTGTTCCTGCTGAAAAGTTCGAAGAGATTTATAAAAAGTTTACTAAAAAGTTTTCATCGGAAATTAATAAAATGTGATTATGAGACTTTTGGGTTTACTGTTCCTTTTAATAAACTTTGTGTTAGGGGACGAGTTTGAGGAACTGAAAAAACTCCTTGAGAATACTCAAACTATTAAGGTTTCCTTTGAACAAAAGGTTGTATACGATTGGTATCCGAAACCCGATGTAAGCAAAGGAGTATTTTACGCAAAGCGTGGGGGAAAACTTAGAGTAGATTACTTGGCTCCCGACAGAATTACCATACTTTCTGACGGGAAAAAGGTTTACCTGATAAATTACGATGAGAGAACTGTATACGTTGAGGATTTCAAAAAAAATACTTCACCCGTTATAGGAAGTCTTTTTATTCTTTCCGAGCCAATAGACGAGGTTCTCAAATATTTGGGAAAAATCAAGGAGAAAGGTATTACCGTTTTAATCCTCAAACCCAAGAAGCAAGACAACAATATAACACTCGTGAAGGTATACCTTAACACCAAAGGAGAGATTTTAAGACTTAAAACATATGATTCTCAAGGAGCAGAGATTACTATAGAATTTATAGAGGTCAAAAGGAATTTTAAACCTAGGGAAGAGCTCTTTAAAATAAAGTTTCCCGATGGGTTCAGGATTGTCCGATATGGATAAGAAGACTGTAGTTAAGTTCTCCATAGGTAGGGTAAAAGAAGAGGAGCTTCCCGAGTTGATAGATTTGTACCTTAGAGCTTATAAAGGTCTTGAAGAGTACGCTTACACCCATCCTAAAGACGTTGAAAGTTATTTAAAATGGCTTTTAGGTAGAGATAAAGAAGGTTTTTTTGTCGCTAAAGTCGGTGACAAAATAGTGGGGTTTGTTGGTGGAGATGCAAATTGGTTCAGTAGAAGAGAGAGAAAGCACGTCGGAGCAATACACGAAATAGCCATAGACCCTGAATATCAAAAACGTGGAATAGGAAAGGCTCTGATGAATACCATTTTGAAGTACTTTCAAAGTAAAGGTTTGGACACCGCGGAGCTATGGGTGGGAGATGAAAATACCGGGGCTATAAACTTTTACAAAAAGTTTGGTTTTCAAGAAAAGGGAAGGTATAACTACTGGATTAGGATGACTAAGAATCTGAAATGAATAGGGATAGGGAAAAACTACAAGATATAGGTAAAAAAGTCGAAGATTTAGATAAAAAGATTTCGGAAATTTATCGAGATTTTGAGAAATCTAAAAAACTTCAGAGATTTAAGTTCGCTGACTTCGTTCAGGAATTCATAGGAGCCCTAATAATAGCTTTACCCTTTTCCCTTACGGAGGAGATATGGGAACTTGCTAAAAAACTTTCCTTTTTAAGGGTATTCTTCATATATCTATTTGTAGTCTTCACAATATACCTCTTTATAAGGTACTCTAGGCTTCAAAACTGGGAACAACAGAATATATTCGGATTTATTCCCTTAAGAATGATAACAAGTTTATCCATATCCTTTAGCGTTTCCTTGACTTCCTTCGTGATTCTCGGCATATTTCCCGGAGTTATCAACGATAT
Organism: Aquifex aeolicus; assembly: GCA_015662815.1. Lineage (GTDB taxonomy): Bacteria > Aquificota > Aquificia > Aquificales > Aquificaceae > Aquifex > Aquifex aeolicus_A. The sequence goes on from DQTK01000131.1 coordinate 8,971, forward strand.
AGAT
>DQTK01000133.1 GCA_015662815.1 Aquifex aeolicus
ACCTCCCTCCACCGATTTTTGGCCTCCCGCCCGGGAGGTCCTTTCTAAGATAAATTAAATTGTATGCTGTACTTCATTTCAGATACCCACTTTTACCATGAGAACATAATAAACCTAAACCCGAAAGTCAGATTTAAAGGTTTCGAAGCGGTAATTCTTAATAATCTGCTTGAAGTATTGAAAGAAGACGATGTTTTATACCATCTTGGAGATTTTACATGGCATTTTGAGGATAAAAATGGATTCCTGAATATGTGGAAATCCTTACCCGGGAAAAAAGTTCTCATAATGGGCAACCATGACAGAAATAAGAATAAACTAAAGGGATTCTTCGATGAAGTTTACGATTTCCATAAAATTCTAGAATATAAAGGAAGGAAAATATTACTTTCCCATTATCCTGCGAAGGATCCTATCACCACAAGATACCCTGAAAGGCAAGAATTAGTACGAGAAATATACTTTAAAGAAAACTGTGATCTTCTTATACACGGACATGTTCATTGGAACGAACACGGTCTGGTTTGTGCTTGCAAAGATTTAGGAGTAAACTGTGTAAACGTCAATATAGAGTGGCATAACTACAGACCCTTGGGTGAAGAGGAAATTTTAGAATCCGTTCGGTGTTTTTGTCCCTAAAGCTCTGCCTCCTTCAAATTAAACTATCCTTTTATGAAAAAAACTAAGGTAAGTGTAATAGGAGCGGGTAAAGTAGGAGAAAATGTAGCCTATCTCCTTACAACCCTCGGTTTATGCGATGTTTACATTTTCGCCCGCTATAGGGAAGGTCTTGAACCGGCAAAGGCAAAAGCTTTGGATTTAAAACAAATGGCTGTTTTAATGGATTTAGATATAGATGTAAAAGGCATCTCCTACGACAAAGAAGGATTTGAAGAATTAAAAGATTCCCATGTAGTCGTAATTACAGCAGGAATACCTCGAAAAGAAGGTATGAGTAGAGAAGACCTCCTTTATCAAAATTTAAAAATTCTGAAACGTTTTACAGATGCTATAAAGGAATATGCCCAAAATTCAATAATTATAGTAGTTTCCAACCCGGTAGATACATTAACCTACATTACATTAAAGCTTACAGGATTTGACCATAGAAAAGTTATAGGTATGGCAGGAGTTTTAGATTCTGCAAGGTTCAAAAGTTTTGTTAAGGAAAAACTCAACGTATCCAATGCAGATATAAGAACTCTGGTTATGGGTACTCACGGAGACCTAATGGTTCCTGTAATGTCCCATAGTTTTATAGGGGATAAACCCATCGAGGAGGTTTTTAAAGCGAAAGAAATAGATGAACTAATAGAAAGAACCAGAAAGGGAGGTGCACAGATAGTTTCACTTATGGGAACATCTGCATATTACGCTCCTGCAGCTTCTGTGATCAGAATGGTTGAAGCTATAATAAACGACCGGAAGAGAGTAATACCCTGTTCAGTTTATCTTACAGGGGAGATAGCAAAACATTACGAAGCAGAAGATTTATGTATAGGTATACCTGTAGTTCTCGGAAAGAAGGGTGTGGAAGACTATGAACTTGTTAATTTAAGTGGATATGAAAAAAGGGAATTTTTAAAATCAGTTGAATCCCTTAAAGGAATGATAAAAATTGCGGATAACTTACTAAAAGAAATTTAAGGATAAAATTTTATTTAATGTTCAAAAAGGTTCTAATAGCAAACAGGGGAGAAATTGCGGTAAGAGCTATCCGAGCTTGTAGAGAACTTGGGTTGAAAACTGTAGCGATATATTCAGATGCAGATAAAAACAGTCTGCATGTAGAACTTGCCGATGAGGCTATATGTATAGGTCCTGCAAATCCCTCAGAGAGTTACCTTGACATACCGAAGATAATGGCAGCCCTTGAAGTTAGTAAAGCTGATGCAGTATATCCGGGATACGGTTTTTTATCCGAAAACCCTAAATTTGCCGAAATAGTAGAAAGAAGCGGAGTCAAGTTTATAGGGCCGACCTCGGAAGTTTTAGCCAAAATAGGAGATAAGGTACTGGCAAAACAAGTAGCTAAAAAGGTAGGTTTACCGCTTGTCCCGGGAAGTGAAGAACCCCTTGAATTCAATGAAGCCTTAAAATTAGCTTCCCATATAGGCTATCCCGTAGTAATAAAGGCGGCAGCAGGTGGCGGTGGAAGAGGTATAAGAATAATCAGAGATGAGAAAGAACTAAGGGAAAAATTCCCTGTAGCCAGAAAAGAAGCAGAAATTTCTTTCGGTGATGGAAGATTATACTTAGAAAAGTACGTTATAAACCCTAAACACATTGAATTCCAAGTTATAGCAGACGAATACGGAAACGTTTACGTGTTGGGAGAAAGAGAATGCTCGATCCAAAGGAGACATCAAAAACTAATCGAGGAAGCTCCGAGTAGCTCGGTAAGTGAAGATATGAGAAAAGAAATAGCTAAGAAGGTTGCAGATTTCTGCAGGGAACTGGGCTACACATCAGCAGGAACAGTTGAATTTCTTATGGATGAAGAAGGAAACTTCTACTTTATGGAAATGAACGGAAGAATTCAAGTAGAACATCCGGTTACGGAAATGGTAACAGGGTTAGATATAGTAAAACTTCAACTTTTAACAGCTATGGGAGAAGAGATAAAGCTCTCACAAATAGAGATAAAAGGGTTTGCTATAGAATTTCGTATAAATGCAGAAGATCCAGACACCTTTACGCCTTCACCCGGTTTAATAGAAAAACTTAGAATCCCCGGTGGACCGGGTATAAGGGTAGATACCCACATATATCAGGGTTATTCCGTACCTCCCTATTACGATTCATTACTTACAAAGTTGATAGTTTGGGGCAATACAAGAGAAGAAGCTATAGCCAGAGGAAGAAGAGCACTGGAAGAATTCGTAATAGAGGGTAAGAATATAAAGACAAATATAGAATTTCACAAAAGAGTCTTAATGCAAAAGGAGTTCATAGAAGGAAAACACGATATCACTTTTGTTGAAAGGATGTTGGTTTAAATGTAATCCAATATACTTAAACCTTTATGGTTTACAAAAAGTTTCATAATTGCATCGTAGGTAAGTTTATAGCGTTCATAGTCAGAAATCGATTTTGCAATATCCGTATCCTCCACATCCGATTTCTGTTTTTCCAGGGTATCCTCTCTGGTTTCTTGGTAGACTTGTTCGTTCCTTAACTCTTTTAAGATACTTCCTATTTCAGCCCTTATTTTAGAAATTTGTTCGTATGACTTTTGTAAATTCTCTATATCGGTAGAATCCAAACTTTGTCCATTTTTCAATTTATCAGCAATAGACTTTATTACTTTAAATATGTTGTTTACAGCAGGGTCTGATGTTGTTATTCCAAAAACACCCCTTCCATCCAGGAAAGTTGAAACACTGTAGTTTTCATCTATGTATACCGTAAAGTCTCCACTTGAAGCCGCTGTGTAGTCAAGCGTAACCTCGTCAAAAGGTTTGTCGGTAAGTGTGTTACCGGAAAAAATGTAGTTATTTCCTATTTTTTCATTTGCGGTATTTAGTAGAAGTTTTAAGGCTTCTTCGAATTCCTCTCCTATAGCGGTTAATTGATCCGTCGTGAGAGTCTGATTTGCCGCCCTAAGAGCTGTAGCGTATAAACTCCTCAACCTATCTTCAATACCGGCCAGGAGTGTATCGGCATAGCTTAAAACTGTATCCGCAAAAAGTCTGTTCCTTGAGAACTGAGAGAGCTTGTTTATTTCATTTTTTAGATTAAGTATTTCATTTGTAGATGCAAGGTCATCGGAGGGATTCAAGATACGCTTACCGGTTATTATTTCCGTATACTTTTCCTCTATATTTTCTCTGACCTTCTGATTCTCATTCTGGAAAAACAGGTTAAAAATAAGATCCGGTACCCTCATTTTTGCTACCTCATATCATGTTTAAAGTAGTCTGCATAAGTTCATCTATTCTGGGTAGTATCTTAGCAAGCGCCTCATAAGTCCTTTGTATATTGATAATTTCCATAAACTCCTGGTCTATCGATACTCCTTGCCTTTCTAAAATTTTCCTTTCAAGAGAATCATATAGGGACTTTTCAACATCGTATTCCGAATCAAGCCCGTTTTTAGTTACAGCTATTCTATTTACCAAATCGTTTACAGCTTTTTCCGTATTCTCCCAAACATACAGACCGGCTTTAGGAAATGAGTCAAAAACCTGTAGAACCGCATAATTGGGATTACTAGGATTTATGGCATTACTATCCTGTATGGTTTCATAACTAAGATTATCTAAATCCGTTTCCGTAATGTTAAGTTTCAAACTACTGATATCTATTTTTCCTTGTGCATCGAGATTAACGTTAAAAATTTCCTTGAGTGTAATTGTTGTCCCGTTTCTTACCTCTATAGCGATAAAGTTAATAATCGGATTGCCGTTAGCATCAACCTCGACGTAATTCTCTCCATTCTTTCTGGCAAAAGTATCTATGAGACTTCTTAAATCGTCAATAGAGCTATCTATATCCCTTGAAGCCTCTAGCAGTCCTTTTATCTTTCCACTTTCTACTATATTCGTTAAATCACTTCCGTCCCTTTTGTAAATTACCTTACCCCCTTTGTAATCCAGTGTGAAGTAATTATCCGTAAAATCTACGAGTAGAAATCCTTTACTCGTGTAGACTTTTACTCTACCTAATTCATCTTCTTGTGCCCGAATGTTTATATAACTGGCAAGTTCCTTTAAATATTCATCTCTTTGATCCAAAAGAGTTTTATACTCCTTTCCCTGCGTCTGTGCATACTGGAAAGTAATTTCCTTGTTGAGTGAGTAAATCTTTTTTATTAAATCATTAACTTTATCAACATATCTTTCCAAAGAGTAGTCTATTGATTGCTTAATTCTATTTAGGTCTGCATATCTACTCTTAATAGTATTTACCAAAGATTCAGCAGAAGATATAAGCTGCTCCTTTGCCCCTTCATTTGTCGGTTCTTTCATTAAGTCTTGATAAGCTTCGAAGAATTTATCCACGTAATCACTCAGACCAGCTCCTTGAGAAAATTCCTGAAAAACACTTTCTACGTTTTCCAATATGCTCCTTCTTTCTTCAAGATAATTTACGTAGGAGAGTTTTTCGTTCCTTAAGCTTATGAAGTTGAAATTCTGTAATCTTCTAACTTCTTGAAGGGTTATTCCTGAGTATAAATCACTTTGTATTATAGGTTCTTCTGCAACGTAGTTTTCCTCTTGTGCATTAGCTATATTCCTGTTTCTAACATCAATAGCTTTTTTGTAAACTTCGATAGCTTGAGCTATTATGTTCAAGCTACTGCCAAACATTTATTTCACCTCGTAAAGTCTCTTCAGTATTTCTACATTCCTTCTAAAAAGTTTCTTAATTTCCTCATAATCTTTATAGATCATTCTTAATTCTTCTTTTGAGGTTCCCTTTATTAAACTTTCCAGTTCTAAAAAGTCCTCTTCAAGACCTTCTATGTTGAAGGGATCCTTCAACCTATCTTTAATCTGTTTTAGTTTTTCCTTTATCCTCATACACTTTATAAAATCGGCATTTTCAATTCAGGTTTTAGATATGAATTAAATTTTATCTTGATGGAATACCTTGTTTTGGAAAAGAGGCTAAAGAGACTTAAAGAAGTTCTGCAAAAAAGACAAAAGGACCTTATAGTTTTTGCCGATAATGTTAAAAACGAACACAACTTTTCCGCCATCGTGAGAACTTGCGATGCTGTAGGAGTTTTGTATCTTTATTACTATCACTCAGAAGGAAAAAAAGCAAAAATCAGTGAAGGTGTAACTCAGGGTTCTCACAAATGGTTGTTCATAGAAAAGGTAGATAATCCTGCACAAAAATTAAAGGAATTAAAAAGCAAAGGTTTTCAAATAGTCGCAACTTGGCTATCTGAAGATTCAATTGATTTTAGAGAAGTTGATTATACAAAACCTACGGTAATAGTTGTAGGAAATGAACTCCAAGGAGTTTCACAATGGGTTCTAAAAATAGCCGATAAAAAAATCGTTATCCCGATGTATGGAATGGCACAAAGCTTGAATGTATCCGTTGCAACGGGAATAATTCTATACGAAGCTCAGAAACAGAGAGAAAAGAAAAGATTGTACGATAAACCATCCTTGTCGGAAGAGGAAATCCAAAGGATTCTGAAAAAATGGGCTTACGACGATATTATCAAAGACAGGAAAAGAACAGTAGTGTCAAGGTGACTGTTTAAGATACTCATTCTTGTACTTCACGTAGTTCTCCGCAGATTCCTTTATAAGTTTTATTTCTTCATCCCTTAAGTCTCTTACTATTTTTGCAGGCACTCCTGCAACCAGAACTCCGGAAGGTATTTTTTTATTGGGAGTTACCAAAGCTCCCGCTGCAACGAGAACATAATCTTCTATTTCAACGCCGTCCATTATGGTGGCTCCCATTCCTACAAGAATATTGTTGTGGAGAATACAGCCATGTAATATCACTCCATGTCCTACCGTTACATTGTCTCCTATTATTGTGGGGTGAGTATCATGAGTTACGTGTAGTACACAGTTATCCTGAATATTTGTTCTTTTTCCTATTCTTATGTAATTCACATCACCTCTGATTACACTTCCAAACCACACGCTCGAGTCCTCACCTATCTCCACATCTCCTATAACTACAACGTTTTCCGAAAGGTAAACACTTTTATGGATTTTAGGGTAAATTCCCCTGTAAGGTTTAATTATCGCCATAATCTTTATTATGCGACTCTTCAGTATACGTATGCGCGCTCAAAAGGAGGGGAAACACGTATCGGGTGCAGAAAGAATCGTTAATAAAGAAGAAATCGAGAAGGTTATTAAGGAATTCGTAAAAAGACCTTCAGATTTTGATTTTATGAATATCAAGATAGAAGAAATTAAAAAATTTAAGAAAATTTCTTTTAACTTAGAAATAAATAGTTTTATCTTTTCGGACGTAAAATCCGCCCGCGAGTTTGCCGTAAAAAAACTCTCAGAGCAGGGAATAAGTGAAGAAATAGCTGGAAAAGCTATAGACATTCTCTCCAAGGGGGCAAATCCTAAAGGAGGAAACATGAGAGGAGCCGTATTGATTGACATAGAAACGGGTGAGAGATTAGAACCAGACAAAGAGAGAGGTATAAGAACAGTTCATTTTGATTGGGAAAATAGAGAAGCAGTTACCGAGCTACTCCTCACAAAGGGTTATACTTTGCGAACAGTGGATGCACTTGCACTTACAACAAAAAATCTTTACTGTGGTGTTGTAGCAGAACTTTGCTGGAGTGATGACCCGGATTACGTAACCGGATACGTTTCCGGGAAAGAAATAGGATATGTAAGGATTACACCTCTGAAGGAAATGGGAAATCCTTTTGGGGGAAGGGTTTACTTTATTAAAAGGAAAAACCTAAAGAAAGTTTTAAACTGCTTAGAAAAAGAAGTTGTATTAATTAACTACCCTATTGGATTGATAAAAAGGAGCATACAAATGAAAAGCTCTGGATAAGTGAAGGTCTATCTCTTTAAAACGGAAAAGGTAAGTTACACAGAGAAACTATTCCAGTAGTAGGGGATGTTTTAAAAACGATAGTTTAAAAACTCATACTTTTGAGTTCTTCAATCCACTGTTGATACTCCTGTGCCATAGAAGGGTGATTGAATTTCATGGCTTGTTTAATCCCTTCTTCTAAAACTTCTATAGCTTTTTGAAATTCTTCCATTTCTTCATAACACTTGGCTAACGTTCTATATACAGCACCTTCGTCTTCCTGGAGCTGAAGATACTTTGTAAGGTGTTTTATAGCATTTTCATAATCTTTGACTCTATAATATTCAAACCCTAAGGAATAATGAAATAGGATTTTCTGGATTTTTTTCAGGAGATTCTTAAAGTATTCTACTCTATTTATTTTCATACCTCCGACTGAATAATCATAATAAAATTATTCCCATAACTTGGGAGCAAAACTGGAAAGCAGTCCCTTAGGAAATTTTACTTCTTCACCGAAAAGTTCTTTCAGTTGAAGGGCATTTAAAGCACCTTTTCCTCTGTAGTGGTTATTGAAGAATACATACGTGTCCTTTTTCTCGTAAATTTTTAGTATCTTATCCCTAATTTTTTCAATTTCTTCCGATGAGTAAAGATAATCATACCGTTGGTACGGTTCCCTGTGGTTGTGCCATTTTTCTTTGTTTCTTCCATGTAGCCTTATATAATTTATCGTTCCCACAGAAACCCAAGGACCTACCAATAATCCCTTTACTTTAGGAGCATCTATATTTACAAGGGCGGAAAATCCTGCCTCTTCTACAAAATTGTAAAAATTGTGATTGGCAAAACTTCTGTGTCTTACCTCTATAACCCTATCTATACCTGCGAAATCCCTTGAAAGCTTTTTAATGTACTCGATATTCTCAGGTGTATATCGAAAACTTTCGGGAAATTGAAAAAGGAGTACTATAAACCTTTTTTCTTCTTCTAAGAGTGGCTTTATACCATCTATAAACTTTTTTACATCTTCCTTTGTATAATCCATTTCGTGGGTAAATATCTGATTTACTTTTACTGCAAACTTTAAACGCTTCGTTTTTTCAAGGAAACTGTGAAACGTAAAGGGATGAGGCATAGTGTAGTAAGTGTAATTTATTTCTACAACTTCAAAATATTTTTCATAATAAATTATCATTTCACCTTCCGGAATATGAGAAGGGTAAAAAGTTCCTTTCCAATCTTTATAGGAAAAACCACTACATCCGATATAGATATTCTTAGGCTTTTTCATATAAAAGAATTTTAAAGGGAAGAGGGAGAATTAAGGAACAAATCTTTGTTTGAAGGTATCAAGAGATTCTTTTATCTTATTTTCAAGTTCTTCATCAATTTTTTTCTTCTCAAGAATTTCCTTGAGAAGCTCAGGCCTTTCGTTGTCAAGGAATACATACAATTCCTTTTCAAACTTTCTTACAGATTCAACAGGGATATCATCGAGATATCCATGGGTTCCGGCATATATTAGGATTATTTGCTTTTCAACGGGAATAGGATTGTAAGGTTCTTGTTTTAGAAGTTCTACAAGTCTTAAACCTCTATTGATTTGCTGTTGGGTTGCCTTATCGAGTTCGGATGCGAACTGAACGAAAGCTTCCAGTTCTCTGAACTGTGCGAGTTCAAGTCTGAGTGTTCCCGCAACCTGTTTCATTGCCTTTATTTGAGCTGCACCACCGACTCTCGATACGGAAAGACCTACGTTAATAGCAGGTCTAATACCTTTATTAAAGAGGTCCGACTCAAGGTATATTTGTCCGTCGGTAATGGAGATTACGTTGGTAGGAATATAGGCTGCAACGTCACCAGCTTTGGTTTCAATTATAGGAAGTGCAGTAAGTGAACCAGCTCCAAGGTCATCGTTCAATTTTGCCGCTCTTTCAAGGAGTCTTGAGTGGAGGTAGAACACGTCTCCGGGGTACGCTTCTCTTCCCGGGGGTCTTCTCATGAGTAGTGAAAGCTGCCTGTAAGCTTCAGCGTGCTTGGAAAGGTCATCGTATATTATTAACGCATGTTTTCCGTTATCCCTGAAGTATTCGCCGATTGTACATCCTACAAAAGGAGCCAGGTATTGAAGTGATGCAGGGTCTGATGCAGAAGCTACTACAACACAGGTATATTCCATAGCTCCTTCTCTTTCAAGTAGCTCAATTAATCTTGCAATAGCTGCTCTTTTTTGTCCTATAGCAACATAGATACAATAAACATCACTATTCTTTTGAGCGAGAATAGTATCTATTGCAACCGTGGTTTTTCCCGTAGCCCTGTCACCTATTATTAATTCTCTCTGTCCTCTTCCTATGGGAATCATTGCATCTATGGCTTTGATACCGGTTTGGAGAGGTTCATGAACGGGTTTTCTCTTTACAACACCGGGAGCAATTTTTTCAACCGGGGAACGATACTCAAATTGAATAGGTCCTTTTCCATCAAGGGGATTTCCCAAAGGGTCTATAACTCTTCCTATTAATCCTTCTCCGACGGGAACGTCAAGAATTCTTCCGGTTCTTTTTACTATATGACCCTCTTCTATACCTGTTTCAGAACCCAAGATAATAATACCTACGTTGTCTTCTTCAAGATTAAATGCCAGTCCTTGCTGTCCTCCTTGGAATTCGACTACTTCCATTGCCATAACGTTTTCAAGTCCGTAAGCCCTTGCTACACCATCACCAACGTAGTAAACTACCCCTACTTCTTCCATTTTGGCTTCGGGTTCAAAATCCTTTATCTGCTGTCTAAGTATTTCAAGGGCTTCCTCATAGGTCAGTGTAGCCATACCTTACCTCCTAACCTGTTTACTGAAAAGTATTGTAGCATAAAGATGCTTTAAACTATTGAAGTTTAAATAAAATTTAACAAATTTAATTAAATAATTATCGCGGAGGTATTGGCAAGAAATGGCTGCAAAGAAGGGAGCAGACATAGTAATAGAAACACTAAAAGAAGAAGGAGTAGAAGTAATTTTCGGACTCCCCGGCGGAGCCATAATGGAAGTTTACGACGCACTCTATAGGCTCGGAGGAATAAAACATATACTTGCAAGACATGAACAAGGCGCAGGGCATATGGCTGAAGGTTATGCAAAGGCCACAGGAAAGGTTGGTGTTGTAATGGTTACCTCCGGACCCGGAGCTACAAACCTTGTAACTCCTATAGCTGATGCATATATGGATTCCGTACCATTAGTCGCCATTACCGGGCAGGTGCCCACCCATCTCATAGGAAACGATGCCTTTCAAGAAGTAGATATAGTTGGTATTACAAGACCTATTACAAAACATAATTTTCTGGTTAGGAGCATAAAAGAACTTCCTCTCATACTAAGAGAGGCTTTTTACATAGCCAGAACCGGAAGACCGGGCCCCGTTTTGGTTGACCTTCCTAAGGATATAACTCAACAAATAGCAGATGTAAGCATTCCATCAGATGAAGAAGTCAAGCGTGCTCTCCCCGGTTATAAACCCCATGTAGAAGGTAATTCCCAACAGATTAAAAAGGCAGCTCAGTTGATAATGTCCGCTAAAAGGCCTGTACTTTACGTAGGTGGTGGTGCAGTAAATTCCGAAGCTCAAGAAGAGTTAATAGAATTGGCTGAACTAATGAAAATCCCCGTAACAACCACTACGCAAGGAAAAGGAGCATTTCCCGAAACCCATTCTCTTTCTTTGAGAATGTTGGGAATGCACGGAACATACTATGCGAATATGGCAGTTTACAATTCGGACCTCCTTATAGCGGTAGGAGCCAGATTCGACGACAGAGTCACTGGGAAAATAGATGAATTTGCCCCGGAAGCCAAGATAATCCACATAGATATAGATCCAGCTTCCATCTCTAAGAATATTACAGTTGACGTTCCAATAGTCGGTGATGTGAAGATAGTTTTAAGAAAACTCATAGAAGAACTCAAAAAGAAAGGAGCCAAGATTATTTATCCCGAGAAGAGGAAAAAGTGGTTAGAACAAATAGAGCAATGGAAAAGACTTTACCCGCTTACTTACAGAAATTCCGACAAAGTGATAAAACCCCAGTATGTAATTGAAGAACTGTGGAAAGCTACTAACGGAGATGCGATAATTGTTCCGGGTGTTGGACAGCATCAGATGTGGGCTGCAATGTTCTACAAATTCAAATATCCCAGACAGTTTATAAACTCGGGCGGACTGGGAACAATGGGCTTCGGTCTTCCCGCGGGAATAGGAGCAAAAATCGGCAGACCAGACAGAGAAGTTTGGGTAGTAGATGGAGATGGTTCTTTTGTAATGACAATGCAAGAGATAATAACAGCTGTTCAGTATAAAATTCCCGTAAAAGTAGCTATAATCAACAACGCTTATCTGGGCATGGTTAGACAGTGGCAAGAACTCTTTTACGAAAATAGGTACTCAGAGGTTGATTTAAGTGTTCAACCTGACTTTGTAAAACTTGCGGAATCTATGGGCGCTGTAGGACTAAGGGCTAAAAAACCAAAAGAGGTTAGAGAGGTCATTGAAGAAGCAAGGAAAATTGAAGATAAACCGGTAATAGTAGATTTCTGGGTAGATAGAGAGGAAAATGTCTTACCTATGGTTCCCGCAGGAAAACCTTACAAGGATATGATTCTGGAAGATGGAAAAGGAAAACACGAAGCGGAAACTATGTACCTCGTAGGTTAAAGATAAATAACCTCAACATCTTCAAGGGTAATAAGCTCCTTCTCTATCCCCCTTATTTTTTCTAAAAAACCTCTTACTTTTTCTTCTTCGTCAATTATCTCTACAACTACGGGAAGTGAAGACCTCAGTTCGAAAAATCCCTGCTGTCTTAGAATTTTCTCCTTTCCATACCCTGCTATTCCTCTAAATACGGTAGCTCCTTTAAGCCCTTCATCTTTTGCAGCTTCAAGGATAAACTTGTATAGAGGTTTACCTTTATACTTTTTTTCCTCAGAGGTAAAAATTCTCAAAAGTTTCTTTTTAACGATTTTCATAGTGCTTCCCCTATTTTGTATCCCAAGAAAGTTCCTGAAATTCCCAATAGATTAGTCCCTACAAAATACAATATAAACTTTAGAA
>DQTK01000068.1 GCA_015662815.1 Aquifex aeolicus
CGCCGGTTCGAGTCCGGTCGCCCCGATATTTGGACTATCTCTCATCTTTCTTTGCTGAAAAACTCCAGAAACCGGAGATACTATTAATTACTTGTCTTAACTAAAGTCGAGCTTCTTAATTTCCTTATCTCTATCTCTCAGAACATTGATTTTGTCTGTGCTATTAGCCAAGCAAAAGTTGACACTGAAACAGGGTCAAAGCTAAGTCATCTGGATTTAGAAAAACCTGTCCCGGATAATAGGATTGTTTAATTTTTGCTCCAAAACTTGATAGTTCTCTTCTCATCTCATGCAAAACTTTAGATATGTCCCGCTATGTCTCGTTATTTAATTTTTTTGTGGAAAGTACACCATCTTAAAATAATCCCTATGAAAATACTAAAAGCTAATGAGATGTCCCTTTTTGATAAAATCACTATTGAAAATATAGGTATTCCTTCGCTAGTTCTAATGGAAAACGCAAGCAGGTGTGTTTTCGAAGAAATTAAGAAGAATTTCCCACATGCAAAGAATATCCTGATAGTTGCGGGAAAGGGAAACAACGGAGGGGATGGACTTGCAGTGGCAAGACATCTTTTTTTGAATAACTATTGTGTAGATATTTATTTAGCTTTTGGCGAAGTAAGGGGAGATGCAGAAATACAATTAAAAATTTTAGAAAATTTAGGACTAAATCCTCTAGATTCAAAGCCCGATTTCAAAAATTACGATTTGATAGTGGACGCTATATTCGGTACAGGTTTTCAACCGCCGGTGAAGGGAAAAATAGGAGACCTTATTAACGAAATTAATGCCTCTAAGGTTGATGTTATCTCCGTAGATATTCCTTCTGGTCTATCTGCAGACACAGGAGAAGTTTTTTACCCTTCTATAAAGGCTAAGGTTACTGTAACTTTCCAGTTTCCTAAAATATGTCATGTACTTTTTCCTGCAGCAAAACAATGCGGAGAGGTTGTAATTGCTGATATATCAATACCCGGCTCTTTGGCCTCAGATGTAAAGAGAGAAATTCTTACTTTGAAGCATTTAAAACTTTATAGAAGAGAAGAGGACACGTATAAAACAAAGGAGGGACATATATTGATAGTCGGAGGAAGCAGGGGGAAAACCGGTGCGGTGGCTATGAGTGCAAAAGCTGCTACAAGAACAGGTGCAGGTTTAGTAAGTGTAGGTATTCCAGAGAACCTTGATGATATATTGGAAACACTTTTGATAGAAGAAATGACAATTCCATTAAAAGGTTTAGATAGACTTTCCATTTTTTCGGTAAAACAGATTGTAGAACTTCAGGAGAAGCATAATGTCCTCGCTCTGGGTATGGGAATGGAACGTTATGAAGAAGGACAGGATATAGTAATCGACATACTCGAAAAGTGGGAAAAACCTATTCTCCTGGATGCGGATGGAATAAACAATTTTGCGGACTGTAGAGATCTATCTCCTTTAAAAGACAGAGAAATTCCTGCAGTGCTTACTCCCCACATAGGAGAATTCTCACGTCTTACAGGGTACGATACTAAAACTATCATCTACAACCAAATAGAACTCTCTCAAGAATTTTCTCAAAAGAACAATTGCTACCTGGTTTTAAAAGGAGCAAGAACCGTTATCTCTACACCTGAAGGAAAGGCATACGTATTTACAGAAGGAACTCCAGCACTTGCAAAGGGTGGCACGGGAGATGTTTTAGCCGGGATATTATCAGCTTTAATGGCAAAAATGGAGATAGAAGATGCTCTAAAACTGGGAGTTTATATACATGGATTGTCCGGCAAAAAAGCTGAGGAAGCTTATCACAGAGAAGGTATAAAAGCTACAGATGTTATAGAATTTATACCTCGGACTTTTAGGGAACTTGAGAAAAAGTTAAACTAATTAAATTAGACGGGGTGGCCGAGTGGACGAAGGCGGGGGACTCGAAATCCCTTGGCGGGTTTTTCGCCCGCCCGTGGGTTCGAATCCCACCCCCGTCGCTCAGCTAATTTCCTCTAGAAACTTTTTAATCCGTTCAATGCCTTCCTCTAATTCTTCTATACTCTTCGTGTAAGCAAACCTTACATATTCTCTTGTTTTGTTCTTACCGAAATCTATTCCCGGAGTGATAGCTACCTTTGCTTTTTTAAGCACTTCCATGGCGAACTTGTAAGAATCCTTAGAGTATTTACTTATATTTGCCCATATGTAGAAAGCTCCGTTAGGTTTTGCATCTATGGTAAAAAGATTTTTCAGGGATGAATAAAGGAAGTTTCTCCTCTCTTCGAAGGTTCTTCTTACCTTTTCCAGATATTCGTAGTCAAAGGCTCCCAAGGCTGCATACTGGCTGAGAGTTGGTGCCGATATGAATATGTTTTGGATAACTATTTCTGCTTTTCTTATCAGTTCCGAGGGAAGTATAATCCAACCTATACGAAAGCCCGGCATACAAAAGTATTTTGAAAAACCGTTTATAACTATAGCCTTATCCGAAAATTCTAAAGCAGTATGTTCTTTTCCTTCGTAAACAAGCCCGTGATAAATCTCATCGGAAATAAGAAAGATACCTCTATACTCACAGTACTGGGCAAGCTCCTTTAAAGTTTTTTCAGAATACAAAGTTCCCGTTGGATTCTGTGGAGAAGATATATGGAGTGCCTTAGCTTTGATTTCCTCAATCATTTCCTTACGAATCTCGTAGTTTGTACTTTTATCTACATTTACGAAAACAGGTTCTATGTCAAGGATATGGGCAAAGTTTTTATAACAAGGATATGAAGGGTCGGGTAGAATAATTCTGTCTCCTGCATTGAGAGTAATTGCGTAGGCAACGAGAAAAGCTCCGGATGTTCCAGGAGTTATAGCTATCCTTTCGGGAGATACTTCTACACCGTATTTTTTATAATAAAACTCCGCTATCTTTTCCCTCAGTTCCATGAGTCCGAGAGCTGGAGTGTAAAAAAACTTTCTTTCCTTTACAGCATCTTCCAGGTTTTCCATAACCTTAGGTGAAGGCAGGAGGTCAGGTTCTCCTATTTCCATGTGTATTACATCGCCATACTTCTGGGCTTCAGAAAGGATATCCATAACTATAAAAGGTGAAAGTTTGTCAGTGCGACCTAGCTCCATAACAAAAATTTTAAACCTCGCTTCATAAACTAATCTGGGATACTGGAAACCTAAGCGAATTTAAATATAATAAAGTATTTAGCGGGTGTGGCGGAACTGGCAGACGCGCCGGACTTAGGATCCGGTGCCCGTAAGGGCGTGCGGGTTCGACTCCCGCCACCCGCACCACCAATAACCGGAGGTAAAAATGAAAGTCCAGGTTCAAGATAGAGAAGGGCTCTTTAAATCCCTCACTGTAGAGGTTCAAGGAGATAGTGTAAAGGAAAAGCTTGAAGAAACCTACAGGGAACTCCAACAAAACGTTCAAATACAAGGATTCAGAAGAGGAAAAGCACCCTTGTGGATTATAAAAGCTAAATATAAGGATTATGTAGAGGAAGAAGTAGGAAAGAAAGTTGCAGATGAAACTTTAAAACAAGCTTTAGAGGAAGCCAAATTAGAACCTGTAGCCGATATTTTCCTTGAAAAAGTACAAGTTGAGGAAAAGGAAAGTAAAGTTACTTACACGGTAAGTTTTGAAGTAGCTCCGGAATTTGAACTTAAAAATGTAGATGGTCTAGAAGTAGAGGTTCCCAAAATAGAATTTAAAGAGGAACTTGTTAAGGAAGAGTTGGAAGTACTAAGGGAAGCCAACGCCGTATGGGAGCCCAAAGAAGAGGATGAACCCGCAGAAGAGGGTAATCTCTTAGTATTAGAGTATGAGGTAGAGGAAGTAGGAGAAGAGGGAGAAAAAGTTAAACAGGAAACCTCTGTAATTCTGGGAGAAGGGACTTTAAGACCGGAAGTTGAGGAAGCGCTAAAAGGTAAAAAGGCAGGAGAAGAAGTAGAGTTAAAAGAACTTCCCTTATACAACCAAGAAGGCAAAGAAATAGGAAAAGTAAACATGAAGATTAAGATTAAGGAGATAAAGAAAAAAGTTCTGCCGGAGCTCACGGATGAATTTGCTCAAGAGCTCGGATACGATAACCTAAAGGCTCTGGAAGAAAAAATTAAAGAGGACTTAAAGCAAAGAATAGAGAAATTGAGAGACCAGGTTATAGAAGATAAAGTTGCGGATAAATTAGTAGAACTTCACGATATGGAAATACCTCAAACACTTTTAAGAAGAGAAGTTTCCTTCCTTATAGAAAGAAGACTAAATGAATTAAAAACTTTTGGTATAGACCCGAGATACGTTGACGTAAAAAAAATCGCCGAAAAGATAAAACCTATAGCTGAAGCGAACGTGAAACTCAGATTTATACTCGACAAGTACGCTCAAGAGAACGGTATAGAACCTACAGAGGATGATATAGAGGAACAGTACAAGAAGTTGGCGGAGCAATATCAAATAACTGTAGAAGAAATAAAGAAGCACTTTAAAGAACAAGGGTTGGAACCCGTAGTATCGGAAGACGCAAAGAGGGAAAAAGCCCTTAAAGACATAATTTCGAAAGTCAAAATTGTAGAAGTAGAGGAAAAAAAGGAAGAGGAAGAAACAAGGCAAGAGGAGGTAAAGAATGAATCCGAAGGAAATAGTTAATCAGCTTGTTCCAATAGTAATAGAACAAACTCCAAGAGGAGAAAGAGCCTTTGATATATACTCAAGACTTCTACAAGACAGAATAGTCCTTTTAGGCTTTCCCATAGATGACCACGTTGCTAATCTTATAGTAGCACAGCTCCTTTTCTTAGAAAGCCAGGACCCTGAAAAAGATATATATCTCTATATAAACTCTCCCGGTGGATCGGTGACCGCGGGACTTGCTATTTACGACACAATGCAGTACATAAAGCCGGATGTGGTGACTATATGTATGGGACAGGCAGCTTCTATGGGAGCAATCCTATTAGCTGCCGGTACTCCGGGAAAGAGATATGCCCTTCCTCACTCAAGAATAATGATTCATCAACCGCTCGGTGGTATTCAAGGGCAAGCTACTGATATAATAATCCACGCTGAAGAGATAAAAAGGATAAAAGAGATGCTTATAGATATACTTGCAAAACATACCGGACAGTCTAAGGAAAAAATAACCGCGGATATAGAAAGAGATTATTTTATGTCTCCACAGGAAGCTAAAGAATACGGGCTCATAGACAAAATTATTGAAAAAAGAGAATAAAGGAGATAGGTTTTAACGAATGGTTATGAAGCAAAATAAGCAGTTTTGCTCTTTTTGTGGGAAGAGACAGGATGAAGTTCTTGTTCTGATAGCTGGTCCTAATGACACTTACATTTGTGATGACTGTGTAGAGAAATGTTATCACATAGTTAAGGAAAACAAAAAGTCTTCCTATAACTTTGAGTTAAGAGATATTCCCAAACCGGAACAAATTAAGAAAATTCTTGACGAATACGTTATAGGACAGGAGAGAGCGAAGAAAATTCTTTCCGTTGCCGTGTACAATCACTATAAAAGAATAAAAGCAAAGGAATCAGGGTTTGCTCTGGATGACGTTGAGCTTGAAAAGAGCAATATACTACTCATAGGTCCCACCGGTTCAGGGAAAACACTTCTGGCGAGAACACTTGCAAAAATACTTAATGTGCCCTTTGCAATAGCTGATGCTACATCTTTAACTGAAGCTGGATACGTAGGTGAGGATGTTGAAAATGTCCTTGTAAGACTCCTTCAAGCCTGTGATTACGATGTAAAAGCGGCTCAAAAAGGGATTGTTTATATAGATGAAATAGATAAAATCGCTAAAAAAAGCGGTATAAATCCGTCAATAACTAGAGATGTTTCGGGTGAAGGTGTTCAACAGGCTTTGCTGAAAATAGTTGAAGGAAGTTTAGTAAACGTTCCCCCTCAAGGAGGGAGAAAACATCCTCATCAGGAATTTATTCAGGTAGATACAACAGACATACTCTTCATTTGCGGAGGAGCCTTTGTAGGACTCGAAGACATAATAAAGCAAAGACTTGGAAAAGCAAGGGTTGGTTTTGAAGCAGAAATAAAGAAAGTAGATGATAACCACAATCTTTTGGAACTGGTGGAACCTGATGACCTGATAAAATACGGGATGATACCCGAGTTTATAGGAAGATTCCCTGTAATAACCACCTTAAGAGAACTCACAGAAGACGAGCTAGTAAGAATATTAGTAGAACCGAAAAACGCTCTCGTAAAACAATACCAAAAACTTTTTGAGCTGGAAGGTGTTAAGCTCACATTTACAGATAATGCCCTTAAGGAAATAGCTAGAGAAGCTATAAGGAGAAAAACAGGTGCAAGAGGGTTAAGAGCTATTATGGAAGAGATAATGACGGATATAATGTTCGAAGTACCTTCCTTGGCAGGAGTAAAGGAAGTAATTATAGACGAAAATGTAGTAAAGAATAAGGAAAAACCTAAACTCATTTTTGAAGAGGTAGTATGAAGCCAAAAGTAAGATTTATCGACGTAAAACCCTACGGCGAAAAGTTTCTACTCAGCGACCCTGTTGGTATCTCTCCTCCCCTTCTCATAACCCCCGAATTACTTTTTATACTTTCACTACTTGACGGGAGCAGAGAAATTAGAGAAGTGCAAGCTGAATTTTTAAAAAGAAGTGGGAAGATAATAACCTATGATGAACTTCTAGAAATCATCAATTTTTTGGATGAAAATTTTCTTCTCTATAACGAAAGATTTATAAACAAATTGAGGGAGGAAAAACAAAAACTTCTTCAAAAGGGATA
>DQTK01000054.1 GCA_015662815.1 Aquifex aeolicus
TAAAAAGAGTTTACAGATGCCTAAGGGAATTTCTCAAAGAATTAAACAAAAGGTTAGTTTACGGAGTTTTGATAATGGCTGTAGTAGATGAAATGAGGAAGGTAGCGGATATATGGTTTTATCCAGCCAATAAACACGAAGGTAGAGGGCTCGTTTGAGAGGTACAGGAAAATAGCACCTATTACCGCTATGGTTTGGATTTACGTCACTGTAACAGGATGGATGATATACTTTTTCTTACATGTCACTGTAACGGGATGGATGATATACTTTTTCTTACATTAAGAATTTAGGGAGGATATCATGAAAAAAATTCTTTTTCCATTCTTAGTACTCAGTTCATTTTTAGTTGCTGCTGATTTTGCTTGCGTAGACACAAACAGAATAGTAAGGGAGTCAAAGTTTATAACAAAAGCCCAGCAAGAATTAAAGAGGGAACTCGAAAAATATCAACAGATGATAGTTCAAAAGCAGAGAGAGATGGAGGATCTTAAAAAAGCTTTGGAAAGCAAAGTTCTTTCGGAGAATGCAAGAAAGAAGAAAATGGAGGAGCTTGAAAAACTGGAAGAAGATCTCAGGAAACTCCAAGTTGAAGCTCAAACGAAACTCTCGAGAAAAAAAGCTGAGCTGGAAAAACTGGTTTTCGATAGGATAATAAATATAGTAAAAGAAAAAGCTAAAGCTGAAAAATTGAAAGCTGTATTTGACTGCAACACAATGTTGTATACGGATAAATTGATAGACATTACAGAGGAAGTTCTCAGAGAGCTTGATAAATGAAGAGGGAATTTTCCGCGGGGGGTGTGCTATTTAAAGAGGATGAAGTGCTTTTAATACAAAATCTTTCTGGTGTTTGGAGTTTTCCAAAGGGAAATATTGAAACAGGGGAAGCTCCTGAAGAAACCGCCATAAGGGAAGTCTGGGAAGAGACCAATGTAAAGGGAAAAATTTTGACCTACATAGGGGAAATCCATTACTGGTACAGGTTAAAGGGAGAGAAGATTTTTAAAACTGTGAAATATTTCTTGATGGAGTATATATCTGGTGAGCCTCAAGCTTCCTGGGAAGTAAAAGATGCACGATTTTTTCCTATCGAAGAAACAAAAAAACTGCTAAAGTACAAAGGAGACAAGAGAATTTTTAAAAAAGCTTTGGAATTGCAAAAAAAGTTTAAGCTTTAGCTTTTTCCTCCTCCTCTATTCTTTCCAGAGTGGGGTCTTTTCTCCTTCCTGTTAACATTTCTATAAGTTCTTTAACGGAAATTATTCCTTGGTACTTTAGCCAGTGTCCATTAGCTCCGCTTATGAAGATTCCTTCTTCATAATCCCCCAACCAGGCAAGTCCTAACCTGTCAGCTATACAAAAACCCACTTTTTTGGCTTCTTCTCCTTTGTTACAAGGAACAACACAGTGGGATACACACCCTTTCCACCCGTTGTAGCCGTTTAATAGTTTTTCTATGAAAGGTGTTCTTATTACTCTAAGAGGATATCCAACAGGTGATTTGAAAAGCATAATATCTTCTTTGTTTAGATTTATTACTAGTTCTTTGTATATCTGAGGTGCATCACACTCATGGGTTGCTATGAAGCGTGTAGCCATTTGAACACCTGCTGCTCCCCAACTTATAAACTTTTCTATATCCTCATAACTCCATACTCCTCCTGCTACTATAACCGGTATATCTCCCCACTTCTTAGCTTCTTCAAGGACTGAAGGTAATAGGTTTTCAAGTTGATTTTCGGGTTTAAAGCAGTCTTCATATTTGAACCCTTGGTGTCCTCCTGATTTTGGTCCTTCAAGTATTACTGCATCTGGCAATCTGTTATATCTCTTCTTCCAAGTTTTACATATCAAATTCAAAGCCCTTGCCGAGGATACTATAGGAACCAAAGCTACATCGTAACCCTTGACATACTCCGGAAGTTTTAAAGGAAGTCCTGCACCCGAAATTATCAAATCAGCTCCTGCTTCCGCGGCATCACGGGCAACTCTGCCATAATCGGTAATTGCAGCAAGGATATTTACCCCTATAGCGCCCTTTCCTCCGGAGATTTCTTTTGCATCCCTAATTATCTTTTTCAAGGCTTCGGGATGATGGGTATTTATAGATCCTATTGGTCTTCCGAATCTATCCCTTTCCACGAGATGGGGATGTCTGTAGCCTGTACCTACCGCGGAAACAACGCCTATGGCACCTTCCCGAGCTACATGTCCGGCAAGGTTTTCCCAAGAAATACCTACGCCCATTCCTCCTTGGATTATAGGTATCTCTACTTCTACCCTTCCTATCTTTAGCTTCGGTAGATTCATACTAACCTCTCCTAAGGTTTAACTAAATATAATATAGCCGTGGAGGTTTTCCTGGGCATAGGAAGTAATTTAGGAGACAGACTCTCCTATATCCTGAAAACACTGGATGAAATAAAAAAGCTGGGCAAAGTCTTGAAGATTTCTACAGTCTACGAAAGCAAAGCGTGGGGAGTTGAAAATCAGAATAACTTTTTAAATCTTGTAGTCCTCTTTGAAACTAAATTACTCCCACAGGATTTACTTTTGCATCTGAGAGCCGTAGAGAAGAAAGTTGGAAGGAAAGAAAGGTTCAAATGGGGTCCCAGAGAAATAGATATAGATATTCTGCTATACGGCAATAAGATAATAAGAACTAAACTCCTCAGAGTTCCCCATCCCTTTTTACACGAGAGGGATTTCTTTCTTTACCCTCTGCTTGAGATAAATCCCGGTTTAGTTCATCCTTTGTATTTAAAACCCTTGAAGGAATTTAATCCTCAGAATACTTTAAAGCCCTTTTGCTGTATTTTAAAAGTATGAGTAATCGTATCCTTATAGTTGATGATGAAGAAAATATAGTAAATTCTCTATCGGGAATCCTTGAGGATGAAGGCTTTAAACCCGAAGGTGCAAAGACCCTCAAAGAGGCGGAAGAAAAGATTAAACAAATTTTCTTTCCCGTAGTAATTCTTGACGTTTGGATGCCTGACGGAGATGGTATCAATTTTATAGATTTTATAAAGGAACATTCACCGGATAGTGTAGTTATAGTGATTACCGGGCACGGAAATATAGAAACCGCTGTCAAGGCAATAAAAAAAGGGGCCTATGAATTTTTAGAAAAACCTTTCTCCATGGAAAGATTGTTACTTACTGTAAAACATGCCTTTGAAGCATATAACACGAGCCGCAGTATAGAAGAAGGTATCGAGTTCATAGGAAAACATCCTAAAATTCTTGAAATCAAACAATTAATTCCCAAAATAGCGAGGAGTAAAGCCTCTGTGCTCATAACGGGAGAAAGCGGAACAGGTAAAGAAATAGTTGCAAGGCTCATACATAAATATTCCGAAAGGAAAGGAAATTTCGTAGACTTAAACTGTGCTGCTATTCCGACAGAACTGGCAGAAAGTGAATTGTTCGGTTACGAAAGAGGAGCCTTTACCGGAGCTCTTACCCGTAAAAAGGGAAAACTGGAACTTGCAGATGAAGGAACGTTATTCCTTGACGAAGTCGGAGAGCTTGACCTAAAGGTTCAACCTAAACTCCTGAGGATATTGGAAACAGGAACTTTTACACGACTCGGCGGAACCCAAAGAATAGAAGTAGATATCCGAGTTATATCGGCAACAAAGAAAAATCTACAGGAAGAAATAGATAAAGGTAACTTCCGAGAAGATTTATATTACAGGCTCTCGGTGATATCCATACACCTCCCACCTCTTAGGGAAAGAGGGGAAGATATAATCCTTCTTGCAGAGTACTTCCTTAACAGATTCGCAAAAGAGTATAAAAAGAATTGTTTTGAACTGAGTGAAACTGCAAAAGAATACTTATTATCAAGACCGTGGAAAGGGAATGTACGAGAACTGAAAAATTTAATAGAACGGGCTGTAATACTTTGCGATAAAGAAGTAATAACTCCGGAGGATTTGGGAATCAAAGGGGAAAATTATGTAGATTTGAGTTATCTGTTGAACATAAAAGACCTAAAAGAGGCAAAAAGGGAGTTTGAAAGGATATTTATAGAGAATAAGTTAAAAGAAAATAACTATGATTTAAAAAAGACAGCCCAAGCAATAGGAATAGATTTGTCAAATCTCTACAGGAAGATAAAATCTCTCAAAATAGATTTAACAGTTCATTAGTATAGAGACTATGGAAACTGCTGCGGTCTCGCTCTTCAAAGTATAGGGTTCAAGAATAACCGACTTGAAACCCTTTTCTCTTAATATTCTTCCCTCCCTTTCGGAAAAGCCACCTTCCGGTCCTACGACTACGCCAAAATTTTCCGCCGTAAGATTTACGTTTTTCACCTTAATGCCCTTGTAGAAATTATCGAGGACTATGTTCTCCTCGTGGATAGGTTCTAACTCTTCCAATTCCATAGGTTCGGATACATGAAGGTGTATAGGTCTTTTTGCTTGTTTCATAGCCTCAACAGCTATCTTCTTCCACTTTTCAAACTTTCTTTTTATAGCATCTTTTTTTCTAAAACTCCTCTCGGATATAATCGGCACTAATCTTTTTACACCCAGCTCCGTAATTTGTCTCACTATTGTGTCCATAGTTTTTAGTTCCACAGTAATACATTGATAGAGTGTAATATCCTTGTGCGGTTCTTTAGTTTCTAACTGACCCACAATTTTACAAAAAATTCTGGACTTTTCTTCTTTTTCTACCTTGCAAAGGTAAATTCTCTCTTCGTATATTACTCCGAACTCCTCTTCCTTTCCTATTCTTCTTACTCTGAAATGTTTTACCTCTCCCTCTTCCAGAATTAGAATATTCCCTTTCTTTTCTTCGCTGTAAAAGACGTGCATGCTAATATCTTAACTATGGGGATAGGGATTGTAGGCTTTGGAAATATGGGGCAAGCCTTTGCTCTTTGCCTTTCAAGGAAAGTAGGAAAAGAAAATATTACCGTTACGGATATAGTTCCCGAAAAGAGAAACCTCGCGGTTGAATTGGGAATAGCCTTTGCCGGTGATATAAAGTTTTTAGCGGATACTTCCGAATTGATAATAATAGCGGTAAAACCTAAGGATGCAAAAAGTGTTCTCGAGAAGTTGAAAGATTACAAAGGTACTCTGATAAGCATAATGGCGGGAGTAAAAATAGAGGATATAGAGGGTATTGTAGGAAAGGATAAAAAAATAGTAAGGGTTATGCCTAATATCGCGGTAGCCGTTGGAAGCGGTGTTATGGCAATAACCGATAATGGCAAGCTTACAGAGGAAGAAAGAAAAAAGGTTGAAGAAATTTTCTTAAGTTGTGGTTCACTTTACAGAATTGATGAAACTCTCTTTGACCCATTTACCGCACTGGCCGGAAGCGGACCCGCTTATATACTCGCATTTTTAGACGGCTTGGCTCTTGCAGGAGTTCATCAGGGTTTTCAATACAGTCAAGCTTTGAAGATAGCTGTTGATACTGTAATCGGTAGTGCAAAGTTATTGAAAGAGTTCTCTCAGAATCCCAATGAAATCATTACAAAGGTAACTTCGCCCGCAGGAACAACTATAGAAGGGTTAAAATTTCTTGAAGCTAAAGGTTTCAAAGGTATAGTTATGGAATGTATAGAGAAAACTGCGGAAAAGGCAAAGAAGCTCAAAAAGTAATTCTTGAATTAAAAATGGATAATAAATTTATTAGATTATCCCGCTATATGGGTAACGAAAGGGTATATACTCCAATTCAGAGACATACCGACGTTGTAATAAAGATTACCGAAAGGGATTTTCCCCCCAGAATAGGAGATGCTGTGATTACAAATCTTAAAAATTTTGAAATAGGAGTCAGGACTGCGGATTGTGTACCTATAGTGATTCTAGGAGAAGATTGGGTGGGAGTAATCCACGCAGGATGGAAAGGGTTAATGAAGAAAATAATCCGCAAAACTGTAGAAGAATTGAAAAAGTACGAGAAAGGGAAACTAAAAGCCTTTATCTTCCCTGCTGCCAAGTCCTGCTGCTATGAAGTGGGAAATGAATTTAAAGAAATATTTTCAAGGAACTTAGTAAACAGGGATAATAAACTCTATTTCGATACTCAGGAGGAAGCAAAGTATCAACTTCTGAAAGAAGGAATTGAGGACTTATTCATATGGGAAAAATGCACTGTATGTTCTGATGAACTTCCCTCTTATAGGAGGGATAAAACGAAAAGCAGGATACTAACGAGCGTAAAGATAGAAGGTTAGGGATTAACCAAAGTTTTGTATGAGCTGAGTAAGTGAGTATTAAGTTTTGTAGGAGGAAGGAACCTAGCCTATCATCCGAGAAAGGAGAAAATCGCAAGCATCGTTCTATCAAAGAAGTTAAAGAAGTTATAAAAAAAATTAAAAAAATGGTCCCTTCCTTGGCAAGGGAATTAAGCAGATGATTAAAGGGATTTTTGAAAATGGAAAGGAAAAAAACCTGATTGAAAGTATAAGGGATTTGGGTATAGGTTTAACTGTTGCAGGAGTGGTAGCTTCCGTTTTTCAAAATAATCCGGTAGGTTATCTCATTTCCCTATTCGGATTGTTTTTGATAAGCTACGGATTAATTTACGAGGAGAAAGAATAATGAAAGTAGATTGGGGCTTCACGCTCCCGCTTATATACCCAAATCATAAAAATTGAGGTGAGTTTATAACAAAATTAGGAATGAGCTTGTTTAATAATTAGAGGAGTTAGGATTTACAATGGGAAGTTTAGCCAAAATATACAAGCTTCGCCAAACCAATAGGAACTTCAGTTTTAACGTGAAACCTAACCTCAATAGCTCTTTGTTCCTCTTCAGCTTCATTTCTATTGCTTTATCCTATTTACTTCCAAAGTGAAATTATACCTTTACACTTTGTAACTCTTCCTTTCCAACCTCAACTATGAGATAAACTTTATCTCCCTCCCTTACTCTTTCGACTGTTTTTAAACCTATAATATCTCCTTTTTCAGCTGATTGAACGGGTTTTCCGTCTAAATGAATACTTTCGACTTTTTGTCTCACTACTCCTGTTTTCTTACCTATTATATGAATGGTGTCTCCCAATTTAATCTCTCCACTTTCTACCTTTATCTCCGCTACGCTTATTCTGGGATAAAATTTTTGAACTTTACCTATATAAACCTTCTTTTCCTTAGCTACACTTTCATTTACACCGAAACTAGCTTTTCCGAAATAGAAACCACTATCCCATTCTCTATGGTAAACCCTGCTTACCATATCTATGAGCTGTGACCTTAATTTTTCGTCAAATTTTCCTTCAAGGAGAGCATCCCTCGCCGTTCTGTAAGCTTTAGTAACCATATAAACGTAATCGGGGTTTTTGCTTCTACCTTCTATTTTCCAAGCATCCAAGAACATCAGGTATTCAACAATGTCAAGAGTCATTAAATCTCGTGCAGACATAACGTAATCTTCACCCAATATGTACTGTGCACCCTTTGCATTTGGATTAAGATCTCTTATAATCACTTGAAACTCATGTCTGCAAACTTGGTAGCACTCTCCCCTATTTCCGGATTTTTGGAATATCTCGTGGCTGAGAAAACACCTCCCTGATATTGCCATACACATCGCCCCGTGAACAAAGACTTCTATTTCGAGATTTGTATTCTCCTTTAGCTTTTTAAGTTGTTCTAGGTTGAGCTCCTTTGCAGGGACTATTCTCTTTATACCCATATTTTCAAAAACCTTAGCACTTACCCTGTTGGCTATCCCTGTCATTACTGATGCATGGGTTTCTATTCCCAGTTCTAACGACTTGGTCATTACGGCAAAATCCCAAGCTATTACTGCATCTATTCCAGACTCTTTGACCTTGTATAATACCTCCTCTACATAGGGTAAATCTTCGTCAAAAACTATGGAGTTTAAAGTGAGATATGCCCTTACATTATTCTCACCACAATATTCCTTTATATCTTTTAGTTCATCTGTTGAAAAATTCCTTTTGAGGGAACGCTGATTTAATTTATCTAATCCAAAGTAAATAGCTTCCGCTCCTGCCTTTATGGCGGCTGATAAACCTTCCCAGCTTCCTGCAGGGGCAAGTATTTCAGGCTTTTTCATATTAGCTATAAATTTAGATGAAATTATTCCCACTCTATAGTAGAAGGCGGTTTTGAAGAAACATCGTAAACCACCCTGTTAACCCCTTTTACTTCGTTTATTATCCTTCTCATCACTCTATCCAGAAAATCATAGGGAAGTCTGTACCAGTCCGCAGTCATTCCATCCACACTCTCCACAGCTCTTAAAGCTATTACCTTTTCGTACGTTCTCACATCACCCATAACACCTACGGACTTTACAGGAAGTAGAACCGCAAAAGCTTGCCATATACGGTCATAAAGACCTTCCTTTTTTAATTCTTCTATAAATATAGAGTCCGCTCTTCTGAGGATTTCTAAATCCTCTTTATTAATCGAACCTATAATTCTTATCGCTAAACCCGGTCCCGGGAAAGGATGCCTTTTCAAGATTTCTTCGGGAATTCCTAGTAGCTTACCTATTTGTCTTACCTCATCTTTAAACAGTTCTCTGAAGGGTTCTAAGAGTTTTAAATTCATTCTTTCGGGAATACCTCCCACGTTATGATGGGTTTTTATTTTTGCACTTCCCTTAATTCCTGCACTTTCAACTACATCGGGATATAAGGTTCCTTGAAGTAAGAACTCGGCATCTTCTATTTTCTTGGCTTCTCTTTCAAAAACCTCTATAAAGGTTCTTCCTATGATTTTTCTCTTTTCTTCCGGGTCTTCAACACCTTTGAGACGTTCTAAAAATAATTCACTTGCATCTACGACGGTTAAAGGTAATCCCAAGGATTTTAAGTTCCTTTCTACTTCTTTTCTTTCATTCAACCTAAGTAGTCCGTGGTCTATAAAGAAACAATGGAGTTGCTCTCCTATTGATTTGTGTGTAAGAACTGCTACAACGGTAGAGTCTACTCCCCCTGACAGAGCAGCGATTACTTTAGACTTCCCTACAGTTTGTTTTATCTCTTCTATTTTTTCTTTAATGAAATCACCCATTTCCCAATTTCTTTGTGCTCCACAAACTCCGTAGACAAAATTAGCCAGCAGTTCTTTTCCGAAAACCGTATGGGTAACCTCCGGATGAAATTGTAGACCGTAAATAGTTCTTTTTTTGTTCGCTATTACAGCATAAGGAGAATTTTCGGAAACCGCCAGAGTTTCAAATCCCGTAGGGAGTTTCACGACTTTATCAGCATGGGACATCCACACGTCACTTTCCTTTGGAATTCCTTCGAATATGGTGTTTCCTTTAATTACTTTGAGCCTTGCTCTTCCGTATTCTTGTTTTTCTGACTTTGCCACTTTTCCCCCAAGCTGGTGAGTGATTACCTGAAGACCATAACATATACCCAATATTGGAATTCCAAGATTATAAATTTCAGGATCAGGTAGCGGTGCATCTTCCGCATAAACAGATGCAGGACCGCCCGAAAATATTATTCCGTAAGGAGCTTTCTTTTTAATTTCTTCAGAAGGAGTATCCCAGTTTACTATTTCACTGTAAACTCCAAGTTCCCTAATCCTTCTGGCAATCAGTTGGACATATTGAGAACCAAAGTTAACCACAATTATGGATTTCTTCCGCATAAGATTTAATAATATATGAGCAAAATTCTTATTTTACTTTTTCAAAAATTTTAAAATCTGAATTATGGCTATAGACAAGGAAAAAATAAAGCAGGCTATAAGGCTATTCCTCGAAGGAATAGGAGAAGACCCTGACAGGGAAGGACTCAGAGAAACTCCCGAAAGGGTTGCCCGTATGTGGGAAGAGTTTGAACGTATTAGAACCTTTGATATGAAACTCTTCGAAGAATTCGGCGGCTATAACGAAATGGTTCTGGTAAAGGATATAAGATTCTACAGTTTATGTGAACACCACCTTTTGCCTTTTTTTGGAAAAGTTCACATTGCATATATTCCCGATAAAAAGATATCTGGACTCTCAAAGTTAGTTAGAACCGTAAGAGCTTTTGCCCTTAGACCTCAAGTTCAGGAAAGACTTACCGAAGAAATAGCGGATTTCCTTGAAAGAGAACTGGAACCAAAGGGTGTAGGTGTAGTAATAGAAGCAGAACACCTATGTATGTCTATGCGCGGGGTAATGTCTCCCGAGCATCTAACTGTGACCTCAGCCCTAAGAGGTGTATTCCTAAAGGACATTAGAACTCGGGAAGAATTTCTAAAACTAGTTAAAGGTAAATAATCAGGGAATGGGAACTTTTTCCATTATTTTGTTCATGAGCTCGCTAAAGGACACATCATCCCTCAGGACTATCCTGTGGGAAACTACATAGGGTAAAAGTTCGATTATATCTTCGGGAACGACAAAATCCCTTTCCCTTATCAAAGCCAGAGCCCTTGAAGTATTAGCCAGATGGATAACTCCCCGTGTGGAAATGCCTAAAATTACAGAAGGGTGATTTCTTATCTCATTGGATATATTTACTATAAACTCTGCCACCTCTGGGGAAATATATACGTTTTTTACTTCTTCTAAGGTAGTCAAGAGCTCATCTCTTCTAAAGAGAGGTCTTAGATTCTTTACCTCTTCCATGGGATTTGTACCTTGAACTATCTGAATTTCATACTCCTTTGAGGGATAACCTATTGACAGCTTCATGGTGAAACGGTCAAGCTGGGCTTCCGGCAAAGGATAAGTTCCGTGATGTTCAATAGGATTTTGGGTAGCTATTACAAAAAAAGGTTCGGGAAGTTTATAGGTTTGACCGTCTATACTCACTTGTTTTTCCGCCATGGCTTCTAAAAGAGCACTCTGGGTTTTAGGTGTTCCCCGGTTGATTTCATCTGCAAGAACGATGTTATGGAAAATTGGACCCGGTTTAAATTCAAACTCCCTCGTTTTGGGGTTAAAAATGTTTACTCCCGTAATGTCCGATGGCATAAGATCACTTGTAAATTGAATTCTCGTAAAGGAGAGACCCAGAACCTTTGCTAGAGCTAAAGATAACATAGTTTTACCGGTTCCGGGTATATCCTCTATGAGGAGATGGCCTCCCGATAAAAAACAAACTAGAGCATTTTTAATTACTCTTTCCTTCCCCTTTATAACCTTGGATACCTCGGAAATTATAAGTTCCAAATCCATTGTTATAATTTTAAAATCAAAGGAGGAATATGGTGAACGAGCTATTCCAAACACCGCAAGTACCTACCGGGATTGCGGAATATCCCCTAATGCCTTTGAGGGACATAGTGATATTCCCGGCGATGGTTCAACCCTTATTTGTGGGAAGGCATTTCTCAATAAGGGCTATAGAAGAAGCCAATAAAAAGGACCGGTTAATCTTCTTGGTTCTTCAAAAGGATAAGGACGTAGAGGAACCGAAAGAAGGGGACGTATACAAAGTCGGAGTAGTTGCTCACATACTTAGAACCGTTCCGATAGAGGACAGCAGGGTGAAAATCTTAGTTCAGGGATTAAAAAGGGGGATAATCAAAAATCTAAAGTGGAATGAAGATTACTGGTTAGCTGAAATTGACGTTATAGATGATAGAGATATTCCTCCCGAAGAGCAAAACATAGAGGATAAAGCTCTTGTAAAAGCTGTAAAAGAATCAATAGATAAACTGGTAAGCTTAGGAAAACAGATAATCCCAGATTTAGTGATACTTATAAAAGAGATAGAGGAGCTGGGAAGACTTGCGGATATAGTAGCTTCCGTTTTAGATATAAAGTCCAATCAAGCCCAGGAAATACTTGAAATTTTAGACCCAAGGGAAAGGCTTAAGAAGGTTCACAAGCTACTACAGGATGAGATAGGGTTTCTTGAGGTAAAACAGAGGATAAGTGAGATAGCCCGTGAGAAAATGGAGAAAGAACAACGGGAATACTTCCTGAGGCAGCAACTCAAAGCTATACAAGAGGAGCTAGGAGAAGCAGGAGGTATAAAAGCTGAAATAGAAGAATACAATAAGAAATTTGAAGAGATAAAACCTTGTCTTCCCGAAGAAGGGATTAAGGAAATAGAAAAAAATATAAAGAGATTAGAAAAGTTACATCCTGACTCTGCGGAAGCAGGAGTAATAAGAACCTGGTTAGATTGGGTTCTCGACCTTCCGTGGTGTACCAAAACTGAAGATAATTACGACTTGGAACGAGCAAGGGACATCTTGGATAGAGATCACTATGACCTTGAGAAGGTAAAAGACAGAATAATTGAGTATTTAGCAATAAAAAAGCTTACCCAAGGAAAGGAATCACCTACTCAAATCATGGCTTTTGTGGGACCTCCGGGTGTCGGAAAAACCTCTCTGGGACGTTCCATTGCTGAAGCCCTGGGGAGAAAGTTTATAAGAATAGCTTTGGGAGGAATAAGGGATGAAGCGGAAATAAGAGGTCACAGGAGAACCTATGTAGGTGCTATGCCCGGAAGAATTATACAGGCTATTAAACAAGCGGGAACTAAAAATCCTGTAATTATGCTGGACGAGATAGATAAACTTGCCATCTCCTTCCAAGGCGATCCGGCTGCGGCTTTACTTGAAGTTCTTGACCCTGAACAGAATAAAAAATTCACGGATTTATACATAGGAATTCCTTTCGATTTATCCGAGGTAATATTTATATGTACCGGAAATAGAGCCGATACCATTCCAACACCTCTTCTCGATAGAATGGAACTAATAACTCTTTCAGGATACTCCGAAGAGGAAAAGTTGTTTATAGCCAAAAAGCATCTCATTCCCAAATTAATTCCCTTGCACGGACTCAAACCCGAAGAAGTTGAGTTTACAGATGAAGCTATACTTGAAATCATAAGAGGATATACAAGAGAAGCGGGTGTAAGAAATCTCCAAAGACAAATTTCTGCAGTTCTTAGAAAACTGGCTGTAAAAAAACTACAAGGTCTGCAAGGGCCTTTCAAAATCTCTCCGGAGTTAGTCAAGAAACTTCTGGGTGTTTCCAGATACCGACCTGAGAAAGAAAAGATACCCCTTATAGGTGTAGCCACAGGTTTAGCATGGACAGAAGTTGGTGGAGAAATAATGTTTATTGAAGCTACTAAGATGAAAGGTAAAGGTTCACTGGTATTGACGGGTTCTTTAGGAGATATAATGAAGGAAAGTGCGCAGGCGGCTCTTTCCTTTATCCGTTCCAAGGCAGAGGATTATGGTATAGATCCTGATATTTTCTCTCAGGTAGATATACACGTTCACGTCCCGGAAGGTGCTGTCCCGAAAGATGGTCCTTCTGCGGGAGTTGCAATAGCAACCGCACTTCTATCCCTTTTCACCGACACACCGGTGAGAATGGATGTAGCTATGACAGGAGAAATTACTCTAAGAGGTAGGGTTCTTCCCGTTGGAGGGCTAAAAGAAAAGATTCTCGCAGCAAAAAGAGCGGAAATTTACGAAGTAATCCTTCCGTTAAAAAATAAAGATGAAGTTTTGGAGGAACTTCCGGAATATGTAAGGGAAAAAATGACACTGCACTTTGTAGATAACCTCGATGAGGTATTCAGAATAGCTCTGGTAAAAGAACCCAAACCGGTCAAAGAGGCGTAATCTCTATCATGAATATTTCTCCTTTATTCTGTATGGATAATGTTCCCTTACTTCCCGTTATTACAAATATTCTCCCCTTGCTGTCTTTGACTATGGCCTGAATAGCTCCTTCAAATTTCCTTCCCTTTAACTTTATAATATCGTAAATTTTTCCTTTCTTCTTAATCACCGTCCAGAGTTCACCTTCGGTAAATTTTGTAAATCCCACCAATTCAAATACACTACTTGACCTATTTTTAACTACAAGTGGCAGAAGTTCTTTGTAAACCTTAGTAAACGTCGGTTTAACGTAAAAGAAGTATTTATCTCCTTCTCCGTAATCGTATACTCCGGGAATTTGTGCGGTTGTATAGGAAAGTCCGAAACCGTTTTCCGAGAGAACTTCCTCTTCACCTATGAATACCCTTAGCCTTCTTTCATTGTCTACAAAAACCAAAATATTATCTTTTTTTGCAGCACCGTCTATTCTGAAACCTTCGGGAAGGTTTAAACGTTCCTTTTTTACAAGTTTATTTCCTTCAAGTTCAAACCTGTAAACCTCTCCCCAAGAAATTCCTTCACCCAGCTCTTGACCTACCAGAACCTCTTCCCCTTTTTCAACGAAAATTCCAAAAATATAAGGGATATTCCTTTTGACAAGTATCAGTGTATCGCCTACGGGTTTTAATATAGATGAATTTGCAGACCCACCGGAAACGGAGTTTACCACAATCAAGCTTTCTTTTTCGTTATTATAACAAACCACCCCCACGGGATATCCGGGGGGAAGTGAATAAGACGTAATTTCTACGAAATCCGTTTTTAAAACTTCGTAGACTTTAAGCTTATCCGGGAAAAGGACAACCAAATAATCTTTTTTACCAAAGAGTTTACATATATCCGCGGAAAGAGGTAAGTCACTTAAACTCCTTACGAACTTAGCTTTTATAACATAGTCTTCAAATACAGTTTCCCTTCCATTGGAGGCAACACCGAAAACGGGGAAAAAGGCTATAGGTTTTCCTTTAAAGGAAACTCCGTAACCCTTTTCCATTTCTTTTACAACGTAATCGCAGTTGTCTTTTCCTCTGCTTAGATTCTCGATTACTTGACTTAAAGAGTAAAAGCCCTCCTCTTTGCCGATATAACAAACTTTGCCAGTATATAGCTTAATCCTATCTCCTGCTTTAAATCCATTATCTTCAATTACTTTCGCTACAGAAAAATTATCCTTTGGAAGTATTATTTCAATCCCACCAACTTTTTTCTCATCGTATCCTAAGACTTCCTTTGTAATAGGGTGAATTATAGCTTCACCCTTTTGGAAAACCTCAAATCTTTCTCCGGGAAAAACTTTTCCTTTGGGAAGGTCTATTATTACTCTGGAGTCTTCTTTCTTTACTATAAAACCTTCCCT
Organism: Aquifex aeolicus; assembly: GCA_015662815.1. Lineage (GTDB taxonomy): Bacteria > Aquificota > Aquificia > Aquificales > Aquificaceae > Aquifex > Aquifex aeolicus_A. Next base: position 14,964 of record DQTK01000054.1, read on the forward strand.
TTTGAAAAAGTTCAAAAGCTCCTGAGGGACTTGGGAAAAGGAAAAGCTAATAGCGAAGAATAGAAACAGAAAAATATTAAACGTACTCACCTTTAAACCTCTCTATGTTTTCCAAAATTTTGTCGGTAATTTCTTTAGTTCCTACCTTAATCAAACCTTCACTCCATATGTCCGGTGTTCTATAACCTTGGTTTAGTGTCTCTTCAACGGATTTCTCAATAAGGTCATAGGCTTTATCCATTCCGAAAGAGTACTTGAGCATCATAGCTGCAGAGAGTATGGTAGCTATAGGATTAGCTATACCCTTACCTGCTATATCGGGAGCTGAACCGTGAACCGGTTCGTATAGAGCGTATTTATCTCCTATACTCGCCGACGGAAGCATTCCAAGACTTCCTACTACTACTCCGGCTTCGTCGGATAAGATATCCCCGAAAATGTTGCCTGTGACTATTACATCGAAGGTTGTCGGTCTTCTAACGAGCTGCATCGCACAATTATCAACGTAGAGGTATTCCAGTTCAACATCTGGAAAGTTTTTCTTTTCCTCTTCTACTACTTGCCTCCATAAAGCACTCACTTCTAAAACATTGGCCTTATCTACACTGGTGAGTTTTCTCCTTCTCTTCTTCGCTATTTCAAAACCTTTCCTTACAACCCTTCTTATTTCCTCTTCAGTATATTTCATGGTATTTACAGCATACCTTTTACCTCCCTCCTCGAAAATACCTCTGGGTTCCCCATAGTATATTCCCGAAGTAAGTTCTCTTATAACTAGCATATCCGTTCCCTTTACCACATCTTCCTTTAATGGAGATGCTGCTACTAAGGCATCCCATACTTTTGCCGGTCTAAGATTTGCATACAGGTCGAGTTCCTTTCTTATTTTTAAGAGTCCTTTCTCAGGCCTTTTGTCCGTAGGAAGATTATCCCACTTTGGTCCTCCAACCGCTCCGAGAAGTATAGCGTCGGAATCTCTGCAGAGCTCTAAGGTTTCATCGGGAAGAGGGGTTCCCATTTCGTCTATAGCTATTCCACCTATTAATCCCTCCCTGTATTCAAACTGAACACCGTAAATTTCTCCAATTTTGCCCAAAACCCTGAGTGCCTGCTCGGTTATCTCCGGACCTATACCGTCTCCCTTTAAAAGGGCTATCTTGTATTTCTTCATACTGATGTATTTTAAAGGAAGAAAGTATAGAATAAAATCCGATATGCGTAAACGTGCCATCTTAGCCCTCGAAGACGGCTCATATTTCATCGGATACTCTTTCGGAGCTTCGGGTGAAACCCAAGGAGAGCTAATTTTCAACACATCCATGACAGGTTATCAAGAAATACTTACAGACCCCTCTTATAAAGGCCAGATAGTAGTGATGACATATACTCAGATAGGAAATTACGGTATCACCGAGGAAGATATAGAGAGTAAAGGCATTCAGGTAAACGGCTTTGTGGTAAGAGAAGCCTTCTTTAAGTATTCCAATTGGAGGGCTAAAAAGGGCTTGGATGAATATTTGGAGGAATACGGTGTAGTGGGAATTTACGGTATAGATACCAGAGCCCTTGTAAAAAAGATAAGGGAAAAAGGAACTATGAAGGGAGTAATTTCCACAATAGAAGAAGACCCGATAAAACTGGTAGAAAAAGCAAAAAGAATACCTGACATTTCTCAGCAAAACCTCGTTGAGAAGGTTTCTACCCGCAAAGTGTATCACTGGAATGAAGGAGATTACGATCTCATCAAAGGGTTCCTAAGAAGAAATAACGATAAACCCGTGATAGCCGTTATAGATTTTGGTGTAAAGTTCAACATTCTAAGAAGACTTGTATCGGAAGGAGCAAGAGTAGTCGTTATTCCCCCTAAGGATGCGGAAAGGATATTAGAAGAGATAAATCCCGACGCTATATTCCTTTCCAATGGGCCCGGAGACCCCCAAAGGGTTGTGGAAGGTATAAGATTGGTCGGGAAGTATAAGGAGAAGAAGCCCATCATGGGTATATGCTTGGGATGTCAAATTATAGGGCTTGCATTGGGAGGAAAAACTTATAAACTGAAGTTCGGACATCACGGAGCAAATCATCCCGTAAAGGACCTAAGAACCGGCAAAATAGAAATCACAGCCCAAAACCACAACTTCGCAATAGACCCAGAAAGTCTACCTCAAGATGTTGAGATTACCCATGTCAATCTTTTAGACAATACCATTGAAGGTATAAGACACAAAGAGCTACCTATATTCGCTCTGCAGTATCACCCGGAGAACTCGCCTGGACCCCACGATTCATACTATTTGTTTAAAGAATTTGTAAAACTTGCTCAGGCTGGAAAATGAAGGGACTTATAAGTGTTTTTGACTTGAAAAAAGACGAAGTTGAAGAAATCCTTCATTTAGCCAAGGAATTTAAAGAGAGAAGAAAAGAAAAGATTGAAGCCTCAGCCGTTCTGTTTTTTGCGGAACCTTCTACGAGGACAAGGTTATCTTTTGAGAAATCCGCACGGGAACTTGGAATTGAAACCTATAATGTTTCTTCATCGGAAAGTTCCACTGTTAAAGGAGAAAGCTTTTACGATACTCTCAAAACCTTTGAGGGGTTAGGATTCGAATACGTGGTTTTCCGAGTTCCCTTTGTTTTATTTCCTTATGAAAGCATAGTAAATAGTTTAAATCTTAGACTTATAAACGCGGGTGATGGCACCCATCAACACCCATCTCAGGGACTTATAGACCTGTTTACTTTAAAAGAACATTTTGGAGAGCTAAGAGATTTAAAAATTTTATACGTTGGAGATATTAAACACAGCAGGGTTTTTCGCTCAGGTGCACCGCTCTTTACTATGTTCGGAGCAAAGGTAAGCGTTTCAGGACCTAGAACTTTAATACCGAGAGATATAGAGGTTTTTAAAGTGGAAAGGGTATTTGACAATGTAGATGAAGGCATTGAGTGGGCAGACGTAGTAATATGGCTCAGACTTCAAAAGGAAAGACAAAAGGATAACTTTGTACCTTCCGAAACTTCATACTTTAGACAGTTTGGTCTTACGAAGGAAAGGTATGAAAAAGTTAGGTATTACATGCATCCAGGACCCGTAAACAGAAATGTAGATATAGACCATGACCTTGTATACACTGAAAAATCCCTGATTTATATGCAGGTGAAAAATGGTATCCATGTGAGAAAAGCTATATACAGATTTCTATGGAACGGTCAAATAGCTTAAATCTTACAAAAGCCCGTATTTTTTGAGGATAGCTTCCAGCTCTTTATCGTTTTTGGCTTTTTCCCTTAAAGCGTTCAGGAGCTTTTTAAACTTCTCGGGTTTTAGTTCCCTTTCCATATCTTCAAAGGTCTCCTCCTTAGTTTTCCTGATAATGGTTCTTCTGTCCCACCACGCGAAGGCTATAACGCTTGCTGTCAAGGTTGTGAATATTCCCGTGATTATCCACAGGAATGTATAAAGTTGTTCAAAGCGCTTATTCATGTCTTCTCTTAGTTCCATGATTCTGTTATTAAAATCTTCAAACCTTTTGTCCATTTGTTCAAAACGCTTATCTATAAGTTCAAATCTTTTGTTCATATCTTTTCTTAGCTCTTCAAACCTTTTGTTGGTGTCGTTTCTTAGTTCCTCAAACCTTCTGTTTGTCTGTTCCATAAAGGTTTTCAGAGTTGCCTTTATTTCCGCTATGTCTTTAAGGAGTTGATTTTCTTCCGAAGGACTGAGCGGATAAGCAAAAGAAGTAAACAAAAACAGTAAAACACCTAAAATCTTTTTCATATCTATTAGTTTAATCCTATGTATATTTCTATGGACTTAGCTAAATTTACTTTTTCAATCCTTTACAACGAAAACTATAAGGATAATTTAAAAAGGGCTTTAGAGGAAATTGAAAGACGCTTCGGAAAAATTGATTTAATCTCCAAGGAATTCTACTTTGATTTTTTGGAAAACTATTACGGAAAAGAAATGGGAAAACCGTTGAAAAAGCTTTATCTTTCCCTTCGAGATTTAAAAAATAAGGGTCAGCTCGTTGATATAAAACTTGAATCCATGGAACTGGAAAAGGAGCTTTCCGTAAAAGGAAACAGAACAGTTAACTTAGACCCCGGATATTTGGACGAAAGTCAATTAATTCTCGCTTCCCACAAGAGGAGAGGTGCAAGAATATACCTTTCCAAGGGAATTTATGCAGAAATAGAACTCCTTTACGTTTACGGAGGTTTCAGACCTATCTATTGGACTTACAGAGATTATAGAGACGTAAGAGTGAGAAGTTTCTTCGAAAATATTCGCAAAAAATTCCTAAAAGATAGAAAAAACTTGTTGTAAAATCTCTGTCTTATGGAACTGCTGAAGGAATACAATCCATACCTTGAGTACAGAAACGGAGAGCTTTTCTTAGAAGGTGTATCTTTAAAGGAGCTGGCCAAAGAGTACGGAACTCCTCTCTACGTTTACAGTGCAAACTATATAAAAGATAGATTTAACGCTTATAGAGAGGCTTTTCCGGATGCCCTTATCTGCTACGCCGTAAAGGCAAACTTCAATCCTCACATAGTAAAGTATTTGGGAAAGCTCGGAGCAGGAGCCGATATAGTTTCAGGAGGAGAACTTTACTTAGCACTTAAAGCTGATATTCCCGCGGGAAAGATAGTCTACGCCGGTGTTGGAAAAACGGAGAAAGAACTCACCGATGCCATAAACGTTGAAATTTTGATGTTCAACGTAGAGAGTCGCCAAGAGATAGAAGTCCTAAATGAAATTGCGGAAAGACTCGGAAAGAAGGTGAGAATCGCTATAAGGGTAAATCCAGATGTAGACCCTAAAACCCATCCCTACATTGCAACGGGGATGCAGAAAAGCAAATTCGGAGTAGATATTAGGGAAGCAGAGAAGGAATACGAATACGCTTCAAAGTTCAAGAATATTGAAATTGTTGGTATACATTGTCATATAGGCTCTCAGATTCTCGATATTTCTCCTTATAAGGAGGCAATAGAAAAAATCGTAGATTTACACGAAGGGCTATCAAATAGAGGATTCGATATAAAGTACCTCGATATAGGCGGTGGATTGGGTATAAAGTACAGACCAGAGGATAAGGAACCTAAGCCTATAGAACTTGCAAATTTAATAAGACCTTATGTTGAGAAGGTTAAAGCAAAACTTATTCTTGAACCGGGAAGGTCAATTTTAGGAAATGCAGGGATTCTTATAACACAGGTTCAGTTTATAAAGGATAAAGGAAATAAACACTTTATAATTGTTGACGCAGGGATGAATGACTTGGTAAGACCTTCCATATATAACGCCTACCACCATATAGTTCCAGCTTCTGTGTATGACCGCGAGAGTGTAAAAGCGGATATTGTAGGACCGATATGTGAAACCGGAGATTTCTTAGCCTTGGATAGGAAAATTCAGAAGTCCCTAAGAGGAGATTACTTGGTAGTACTTTCCGCCGGAGCATACGGTTTTGCTATGGCATCCCATTACAATATGAGGCCGAAAGCTGCAGAGATAATGGTGGAGAACGGAAATGTAAGATTAATAAGAAATAGAGAAAATTATGACTACATAATAACGCCTTCCTTATAGAAGTGATAAATATTATTGAAAAGCTTTTCTTCTCATTTTATCTTTATTTTTCATGCAAAATACTCACGAAAAACTTGAATTCTTTGTGAAGAAGTGTAAGGAAATAGGGCTTAAAATCACACCCCAAAGGTTGGCTATCTATGAAGTTTTACTTAAATCCTACAATCATCCGACTGTTGAGGAAATATATGAGGAAGTCAAAAAAATGTACCCTTATGTATCCCTTGCAACAGTGTACAGGACTTTGGAAACACTCGAAAAGATTGGGTTGGTTAAAAGGGTTTGCTTTTGGGGTAATTCTGCAAGGTACGATGCAAATACTTCCGAACACCACCACCTCATTTGTAAAAAATGCGGAAGGATTGAGGATATAGATTTAGATCAAAAACTTTCTATACCTGAAAATTTACAAGGGTTTAAAACCGATAGCTACTCGGTGAATATATACGGACTGTGTCCCAAATGTCAATCTAATCAGCAAGTTTAAAAGCTCCCATACTTCTGAACTTTTCCAACCTTTTTTCTACTAATTCGTCCGGCTTGAGCTTGAGGAGTTCCTGAAAACACTTTTTGAGAACCTTAGCAAGCATTCGTGCCGTAGCTTTTGGATTCCAATGGGCTGCTCCGAAGGGTTCGGGAATTACACAATCTATAACCCCTAACTCTTTTAAATCCTTTGCGGTAAGCTTAAGAGCTTTTGCAGCGTCTTTTACTTTACTCTGGTCTTTCCACAGGATTGCTGCACAACCTTCGGGGGATATTACGGAATAATAAGCATTTTCAAGCATACATACCTTATTGGCAACTCCCAGTGCAAGAGCTCCTCCGCTCCCACCTTCCCCTATCACAACCGCTACGGAAGGTACCCTCAGGAAAGCCATTGTAAGCATACTTTCAGCTATAGCTCTGCTTTGACCTCTCTCTTCAGCTCCTATTCCGGGGAAAGCACCCGGGGTGTCTATAAATGTTATTACGGGAATATTGTATCTTTCCGCCAGTTTAAATAGCTTTATAGCTTTTCTATAACCTTCCGGGTGAGGCATGCCGAAATTCCTTCCGATTTTATCTTTAGTATCTTTCCCCTTTTCATGCCCTACAACGGCGACAGGAGTACCCATAAAATATCCCAATCCTGCAATAATCGCTTTATCATCACAGAAAAAAGTATCTCCGTGTATTTCTTTAAAATCTTTTATTAAATACTTTATATAGTCACTGGTATGGGGACGTTTAGGGTGTCTAGCTATCATTACTCTGTCCCAGGCTGAAAGGTTCTTATAAACCTTTTTAGCTTTTTCCTTAAAAGCCCTCCTCAACTGCCTTATCTCAGATAATACTTCCTCCTTCCCGAGACGGTAAAGGCCTAGGAGTTTATCCCTTTTCTCTTTTATCTCCCAGAGTTCTTTCTCAAAATCCAGGTGCATAACTATATATCTTAAAGTCTGAATAATATCATGTTGATTAAAAACACTATGATATTAAGTTAAAGAATAAAACTTTAAACTTTAAGGAGGTTAAGACTATGCTAAGAGCGGAATGGATAGAGAGGAGAAAGAGATTTAAAAATAAAACCCAAATGCATCTTGCTCGTCAAGGAATAATCACTGAAGAAATGGAATACGTTGCAAAGAGAGAAGGTCTTCATCCCGAGTTTGTAAGACAGGAAGTTGCAAGGGGAAGGATGATAATTCCCGCTAATACAAATCACCTCCACCTTGAGCCGATGTGTATAGGCATCAACTCCAAGGTAAAAGTCAATGCGAATATAGGAAATTCGGGGTTGGCTTCCGATGTTCCTACAGAAGTAGAAAAAGCTAAAGTAGCTATAAAATACGGTGCAGACACAATAATGGATTTATCTACAGGTGAAGCCATAAAAGAAACAAGGGAAGCTATTATAGAAGCAAGTACAGTCCCGGTAGGAACCGTTCCCATTTATGAAGCTTGGAAGATAGTAAAAGGAAATATAAAAGAACTCACCATGGACCTAATACTTGACGTTATAGAGGAACAGGCAAGGCAAGGTGTATCCTACATGACGATACATGCCGGGATATTGAAGGAACACTTACCTTTAGTTCAACGCAGGGTAATGGGTATTGTTTCGAGGGGAGGAGCTATATTAGCTCAATGGATGGCCGAACACGGAAAACAAAATCCCTTATACGAACACTTTGACAAAATATGTGAAATATTTAAAAAGTACGATGTATCTTTCTCCCTGGGAGATGCCCTGAGACCCGGATGTATAGAAGACGCTACCGATGATGCTCAACTGGCTGAACTGAAAGTTCTCGGTGAACTTGTAGAAAGAGCTTGGAAACACGATGTTCAAGCGATGGTTGAAGGACCCGGACACGTTCCATTACATCAAGTTGAATTCAATATGAAAATACAACAAGAATGGTGTCATGAAGCTCCTTTCTACGTACTTGGTCCGCTGGTTCTCGACGTAGCTCCGGGATATGACCACATTGGAAGTGCAATAGGAGGAGCCATTGCAGGATGGGCAGGAGCTGCAATGCTGTGTTATATAACTCCTAAGGAACACTTGGGACTCCCAAATGTTGAAGATGTAAAGCAGGGTGTTATAGCTTATAAGATAGCTGCTCACGCTGCAGATATAGCAAAACATTGGCCCGGAGCAAGAGACTGGGACCTTGCAATGTCAATTGCAAGGTATAACTTCGATTGGAATAGACAGTTTGAACTTGCTATGGATCCGGAAACCGCAAGGGCATATCACGATGAAACATTACCCCAGGAAGGTTATAAAACTGCGAAATTCTGTTCTATGTGCGGACCTGAATTCTGTTCTTACAAGATATCCCAAAAGGTTCAGGAAAAGGTCAGTCCGGAAGAACTTATCGAAAATGGAAACTGGGTAGCTCCTTAATCGTTTCTTTTTGAATTTGTCTCCTCGTTAAAATCTCTCTCTTTTTTCTTTTTTTAACATTAACTTTATGAAACTATTCATAGTTGAATCACCTACAAAAGCAAAAACTATCCAGAAATTTCTCGGTAAAGATTTCTACGTAAAGGCAACTTTGGGACATATAAAGGATTTACCCGAAAAGGAATTTGGTGTAGACCTTAAAACTCTCAGAGCTAAATATGTTTATTTGAGAGGGAAGAAAAAATTAATCGAAGAGTTAAAGAGGCTCTCGAAAAAAGCAGAAATAGTTTATATCTGTACAGACCCCGACAGGGAAGGTGAAGCAATAGCTTATTTCTTAAAAAAGGATTTGCAAAAGGTCAATAAGGATATAAAAAGAGCAGTATTTTACGAAATTACTCCTGATGCTATAAAGCAAAGTATAAGAAATGCAGGAGATATAAATATAAACCTCGTGCATTCACAATTTGCACGCAGGATTTTAGATAGGTTAATAGGTTATCTAATTTCCCCGATACTTTGGAAGGAGTTTAGAAATTACAAGCTTTCCGCCGGAAGAGTTCAATCTCCGGCACTACGTTTAATAGTTGAAAGGGAAAGGGAAATTCAAAACTTTAGAGTTAAAAAATATTACTACGTTATGGTCATTCTGGAGAAAGATGGAGAGGTTTTTCAGGCTGTTTACGACTACAGGTATGAGAACCCGTCGGATGCAAAAATAATTGCGGAAAAGTTGGAAAAAGGCTTTTTCAGTGTATACAGCATTGATATAAAAAAGGATAAAGTGTACCCTCCCAAACCTTTTATCACCTCAAACCTTCAAGCCGAAGCCAATGCAAAGTTGGGATTCTCCCCTGAAAAAACCCAAAAGCTTTCCCAGGAACTCTACGAGAAAGGTTATATCACTTATCCGAGAACCGATAGTTATAGGATAAATGAACAAAAAGCAAAGGAATTTATGAACTTTATAAGAAGAGAATTCGGAGAAAAGTACGTAGGAAGATTAAGGAAATTTCGTGAGAAGAAAAACGTGCAGGGAGCTCATGAGTGTATAAGACCTACAAAGCCTATTCCAACGATACCCGAAAGAGAAGAACTCAGAATTCTTTATGACCTTATATTCCGTAGAACTTTGGCTAGTCTAATGAAGGAGATTCATCTAGAGAGGAAAAAAGTTATCGTTGAAGCGATTACCCCTGAACTAAGAAGACCCGTATATCTGGTAGCAAAAGGCTTAAAAATAGTTTTCGATGGATGGAGTAGAGTTTATCCCTCAGAAATAAAGGAGGAACTTTTACCAAAACTCGTGCAAGGAGATCTTCTAAAGCTTATAAAGACAGACCTTGAAGAGAGAAAAACTCAACCCCCTTCCAGATATACAGAAGGTACTTTGATAAAAACCCTTGAGAAACTCGGTATAGGAAGACCTTCAACATATTCGACCATAGTAAAAACCTTGAAAGAGCGAGGGTATATAAAGGTCAAAAATAAAACCATTTTACCTACGGATGTCGCTTTTGAGGTAGTAGACTTCTTGATAGAAAACTTTCCCCTTTTAATGGACTATAAATTCACATCATTGATGGAGGAGAAACTGGACTTGATTGAGGAAGGGAAAGCTGATTGGAAAAAGGTTATTTACGAATTTGCGTCAAAGGTTCTCGGTAAAGAACTTCCCAAGGTCTGAGGTGGTGGCCCAGGGCGGAGTCGAACCGCCGACACCCCGGTTTTCAGCCGGGTGCTCTACCACCTGAGCTACCGGGCCTCTAACCAAGAATATATTTTATAACCTTCTTTTCTTTAGTTCAAGTATTAAAGCTATATACTTAAAATTTATGGAAAATTTTAAGAAACAACTTCACGGTACATTTCTACTTGTAATCCAGGTTTTTATGTGGTTTACCATAACTCTGGAGTTTATATCCTTACTAAATGAGATTGTTTTAAACTTGAAGAATTTTAATTTTTCCGAGATAGAAACCTATGATATTATAATTAAAATTCTGAATATTTTGATAATATACGAGTTATTTACAACGCTACTTACGGCATTTGAGGAGAAGAAGATAAAACTAATTCTCATTATCGATACGGCTATGATATTTTTTATAAGGGAACTCTTGATAATTCTCTTTTCTTATAAAAAACTCGAACTTAATGTGGGAGTATCTTATGCCCTAATTTTGGGAACTCTGGGAATTTTGAGATTCCTGTATATGAAGTATAAAATTGATACAGAATGAGGAAAATTCTATGGATTATATTAATAATTTCAATTATTATTTCCGTAGCTTTTGTATACTTTAATGTATTTGAGAAAAACTATAGGATTTACGAAGTCAAGGAATTACCTTTGGTAAAAGCCATTTATGCCACCGGGTACATCAAAGCACACAATGAGGTTGAGGTAAAATCACGGGTTGCAGGATACGTAGTAAGGGTCTATAAAGATGTCGGAGATATTGTAAAAAAAGGGGAACTTCTTGCAGAACTCGAAAATAAACCTTTGGAAAGGAAAATAGAAGAAATTAGAACTGAATTTGAGAATCTCCGGGAAAAGTTGCTTCCACAATCTTACTTTATAAAGAGCTTTAAGGAAAAAATCGCTGCTAAAAGGGAAAGGATAGAAGAATTAAAGTATAGACTTCAAAGGAGGAAAAAGCTTTATGAGAAAGGTCTTATTTCGAAAGAGGAAATTTTTAACCTTGAGAAACAGTACAACGCTCAGCTGAGGGAGCTATCAGCCCTTGAGTTGGAGTTTAAGGAAAAGGTGAAGGAAATAAAAAGAAAAATAAAAGTCCTTAAAGCTACATTGAACCGATTAGAGGAAGAGCTAGAGCAGTATAAAATAAAAAGTCCGATAAGTGGTGTGATTCTTAAAAGAGACGTAGAAATAGGGGATTATGTGAATACTTTTATGGAAACCAAGCCCTTGTTTGTTATAGGCGATTTAAGGAAATTAAAAACAATTTTGGAAATAGATGAGGAATACTCTTATCTTGTAAAACCGAATCAAAAAGTTTACATAACTATTGATTCAGTCCCTGATAGGGTTTACGATGGAAGAATTGTAAAAATTTATAAAAGGGTAAATGAAAGGAGAAAGAGTTTCGAGGTGGAAGTTAAAACGGATTATGACGTAGAACTCTTTTCGGGAACAACGGTTGAAGCAAACATAATCATTTCAGAAAAGTTAGGTATAGCTATTCCGAAAGAGGCGATATTTGAAGAAAACAAAGTGAGGGTTCTCGAAAAGGGAAAAATTGTTGAAAGAGTAGTAAGGCTTGGAGGAACTTACGGTGATATGGTTGAAGTCCTTGAGGGACTCCAGGAAGGAGAAAAGGTTGTGATAGAAAGATGAAGGGAAATTTCTTCATATCGCTCAGGTTATTCTTCGAAAGGCGGAGACAAAGCGTGATTGCAACACTCGGAGTGGTTATAGGTACAGTGGCCTTTGTAGTGATGAGTTCAATGATAAACGGGTTTCAAAAATATTTCCTCGAAGAGGCTCTAAATATAAATGGACATGTAAAGATTTTTGTCGAAAGCACTTTTAGAGAGGATAGGATTCTCAGAAAAGTTTACAAAGAGGGTATTTTTCTAGTTTTGGGTGCAAAACCGAAAAGTGTAAAAGATAGAATTTCAAACTATAGGGAGATTTTGAGTAAGTATGCAAAAGATGAAAACCTTTTGGGAATTACCCTGCACCTTGTAGGAAACGGAGTTATATCTTACGGTGTTAAGGAAAAGCCGGCAACTTTTGTAGGAATATTTCCCGAATTAGAAAATGAAACTTTGAAGATTTCAAAATACCTTGTAAAGAATAATCTTGGTCAATTAGAAAGAAATAAAGAAGCTGTAATTCTCGGTATTAAGCTTGCTGAAGAGCTGGGAATAAAAGATATAGGAAAGAAAGTTATTCTCCTTTCACCCAACGGAACACTCCACAGATTGAAAGTTGTAGACTTTTTAAACACTGGAATTACTGAAATAGATAAGTCTCGAGTTTATTTGCATATTAAAAAACTTCAGGATATCCTAGGAAAGCCTAACGAAGTGAACGAAGTAATCCTAAAGCTAAAAAGTGCAGATTTAGCTCCCGTTTACGCTAAAAGGCTTACTAAAGAAACCGGCTACAGGGCTGAGAGCTGGCAGGAGTCCTTTAAAAATTTCCTATCTATATTTAAAATTCAGAGGATAATAACTCGTTCTGTTGTCTTTGCTATACTCTTGGTTTCAGGCTTTGGGATTTTCAATATCATAATGATGACTGTTTTAGAGAAAAAGAGGGATATAGCAATACTTAAAGCAATGGGTTACGAAAAAAGAGATATAATATTTATTTTCTCACTTCAGGGAATAATAATAGGTGTATTCGGAGGATTAGCGGGAAACCTCCTATCTTTCGAGATACTTGAGTGGTTGGAAACTATCAAAATAGGAGTTGAAGGAATAATAAGGGCTGAAGGATTTCTTCTTGACAGAAGTATTTCCTATCACCTGCAAGGTTTTATCTTTGCGGTATTAGTTTCCTTTCTAGCATCCTTTTACCCTGCCTACAGAGCTTCCCGATTTCATCCTGTAGAGGTTTTCAGAAGTGGAAGCTGATACAGTTCTCAAAGCGGAAAATATAAAAAAGCTCATAGGGAACTACGAAATATTAAAGGGAATAAATTTCTCGGTAAAAAAGGGAGAGTTCGTAAGCATAGTTGGAGCATCGGGTTCCGGAAAGAGTACACTTTTATACATACTGGGACTTCTTGATACTCCTACTGAGGGAAAAATTTTCCTTGAAAATAGGGAGGTTGATTTCTCTCAAGAAAAGAAACTCGCCGCTTTGAGAAACAGAAAGTTTGGGTTTATCTTTCAATTCCATTATTTAATTCCCGAGTTTACCGCTCTTGAAAACGTAATGATACCTATGCTAAAGGTAGGGGTAGACTTAAAACGGGCAAAGGAAAAAGCGGAGTATCTTCTGGAGAGGTTAGGTCTTAAGGATAAGATATTAAGGAAACCCTATCAACTCTCAGGAGGAGAGCAGCAAAGGGTTGCAATAGCAAGAGCACTTGCCAACGACCCTATTCTTCTTCTTGCTGATGAACCTACCGGGAATCTCGATTCTGTGAACACCCAAAAGGTTATGGAAATCTTTCAGGAATTAAACAGTGAAGGAACAACAATAGTTATGGTAACCCATGAAAGGGAATTAACCCGAATGACCCACAGAGTAGTTGAGATAAAGGACGGGGAAATAGTGAAGGAGACTACTCCGGCTTAATTACATCCGTACCCACATAATCCCTTAGAACTTCAGGAATAACTACACTTCCATCCTCCTGCTGGTAATTTTCAAGAATTGCAGCAAAGGTTCTACCTACTGCAAGACCTGAACCGTTCAAAGTATGAACAAATCTATTCTTTCCGGTTTTAGAATCCTTGAACCTTGTATTCATTCTACGGGCTTGGAAATCCTCACAATTGGAACAGGAGGAGATTTCCCTGTATTTGTTTTGAGAAGGGAACCAGACTTCTATATCGTAAGTCTTTGATGCGGAAAAACCAAGGTCTCCCGTGCAAAGTTCTACTACCCTGTAAGGCAATCCTAAAAGCTGAAGAACTTCCTCTGCATCGCGGATTAGTTTTTCTAATTCCTCATAAGAAGTTTCGGGATGAACTATCTTTACCAACTCAACCTTATCAAACTGGTGCTGTCTGATTATTCCTCTAATGTCTTTCCCGTATGCTCCCGCTTCCCTTCTATAACAGGGAGTGTAAGCTGTAAGATAAATAGGGAGCTCTTCTTCTTTGAGGATTTCATCCCTGAAGAGATTGGTCAGTGGTACTTCCGCGGTTGGAATTAAATAAAGATTATCCCTTTCGCATTTATAAAGGTCTTCTTCAAATTTCGGGAGCTGTCCCGTACCTATCAAGATTTCGGGTCTTACCAAATGGGGCGGAAAAACTTCTTTATATCCCTTTTTCGAGTGTAAATCCAACATAAAATTAATCAAAGCTCTTTCCAGTTTAGCTCCCCAGCCTCTTATTACGGTAAACCTGCTTCCGGAAAGTTTAGCTCCCTTTTTAAAATCCAGTATTCCGAGATTCTCTCCTATTTCCCAGTGGGGTTTGGGTTCAAAATCGAATTTTCTTGGTTCACCCCATCTTCTTATCTCAACATTATCATTTTCATCACTTCCAACGGGTACACTCTCATTGGGGATATTGGGAATCCAAAGAATTGTACTTTCCAGCTTTTTTTCTACTTTCCTTAGCTCCTCTTCCAGTTTTTCTATTTCCCCTTTAAGCCCTTTTACTTTGTTTTGTATCTCTGTAGTGTCTTTACCTTCCCTTTTTAATATTCCTATTTCCTTACTAAGTTTATTCCTTTCATTTCTCAAACGTTCGAGTTCTTTTATTATCTCACGCCTTTTTTTATCCAACTCAAGCACTTTATCCACAAGTTTTACCAGTTCCTTATCTCGTGTGGATAGACGCTCTTTTACAAACTCAGGGTTTTTCCTTATAAGTTCTATGTCAATCATTTGTGAGTATATTTTACTCTATGCTATAAGAGCTTTGGAAAGAGCAGAACCTTCCTTGAAATACCACAGAATAGAACACGCAGAGATGATTACGGAAGAACAGATAGAGAAAGTAAAGGAACTTAGTGTTCTCCTCTGTATGCAACCTAATTTTAACTGTTATTACAGGGATATTTACTTTAAAGCTCCGGGTGAGGAACAAGCTTGCCGGATAAACCCTATAGACACTGTGGATAAAAAAGGATGGGAACTACTTAGATTTAAAATAACTATGAGGAAGTTCATAGTTTCGGAGGAAGGGATTCCGAAAAAGTGGTTTAATATCCTGCCTTTGCTTCCCGAACCTTTGGAACCGCCTCTGGATCCTGAAACTAAGGAGCCCATAAGTCCGGACAAGCTACTTGCTATATTTCCCGAACCGCTTATTGAACGGGAAGTTTCGGAAAAAGAATGGATTGATATTCCCGAAGAAGTTAAAGTGATTCTGTTTAATCTTTCGGGACACGGATATTTTGACCTGTCGGCTTACGATAAATATCTTCACGGAGAATTGGAGGATGTGTAAATTCTGTTAAAATTAAACCAATGAGTAGGGTTCTAATATTTCTGGAAGAATTAGTTGAGGATGTTGAATACATATATCCTTACCTTAGGTTTAAAGAAGAGGGTTTCGAAGTAATCTCGGTAGCTCCGAAACTTAAAGAGTACAAAGGAAAAAAGGGAATGAGCTTTTCTCCCGATAAAACCATAAAGGATGTATATCATACAGAGTTTGATTGTATCTTCATACCGGGCGGATACGCTCCTGATAGATTAAGAAGATATACCGAAGTATTGCACATAGTCAAAAAGCACTACGAAAAGGATAAGCTTGTATGTGCAGTATGTCACGGACTGTGGGTTCTTATCTCGGCAAAGATTGTTAAGGGAAAAACTGTTACAGGATTTTTTGCAATCAAAGACGATTTAATCAACGCCGGAGCTAATTATACCGGTAATCCTGTGGAAGTAGATGGAAACCTGATAACGGCAACAGACCCCAACTCTATGCTGGAAATGGTAAGGATTATAGTAGGGAGGCTGAAAAAATGAAAATTCTTATTTCCCTTATGCTTTTATTTGTTTTTTCTTTTGCAAAGGATTTGATTCTGGTATCTATTTATCCCTTTTACGATGTAGTAAAGGAGATAAGCGGTGATGACTTTAGGGTAGAAAACCTCGTTCCCCCTAAAGCTGATTACCACATGTACGAGCTTACCCCCAGAGATCTTATAAAGCTTTACGTGGCTAAGGTTCTCTTTGTAAGTGGAATTCCCCTAGGTGAATGGGAAAGAAAACTTGAAAGAATAACAAAAGCCAGAGTTTTTTACCTCTCAAGGGATATAGATATACTTTTTTACGGTCATAAGGAACTCGGAAAAGATCCCCATTTTTGGGTATCTCCCAAGCGTATGCTTTTGGTTGCCGAAAACGTGAAAAAATCCCTTGAGGAGATATATCCAAATAAGAGTTTCGAGGAAGGGTATAAAAACGCATATCGGAAGCTAAAAGAACTTCACGAAGCTTATATAAAAACATTATCGACCTGTAAGTACAGAAGTTTTGGAGCATTACACCCGGCATTCGGGTACCTTGCCTTAGATTATAATCTCAAACAGATTGTTCTGAAAGAGGGACACAGTCATGGTGATATATCTCCCGGAGAACTCAAGAAGCTAATGAGGAAAATTAAGAAAGAAAAGATTAAAGCAGTTCTTATACCCAAAGGATTCCATTCGAAAGTTGCCCGTATACTTAGGGAAGATTACGGTATCTCCGTTTACGAGATTAACATTAAAATTATCCCCGAGAAGGAAGGAGATAATTACTACTCTATAATGGATAGGAATTTAAGGGTTTTGAAAAAGGCTCTGAAATGCGAATAGTAGAGGTTAATAACCTGAATTTCTCCTATGACGGCAGGTATAAAGTTTTGGAAAATGTATCCTTTTTTGTGGAAGAAGGGGATTTTCTGGGAATAGTGGGACCAAATGGTGCTGGCAAATCCACACTGTTTAAACTACTACTCAGGTTCTTAAAGCCTCAAAGCGGAGAGATACTTATCTTTGGAAAGAGAATAGAAGAATTTAGAGACTGGAAAAGTATAGGGTATGTACCTCAGAGGCTCAGTGTAGAACATACTTTTCCCGGAAAAGTAAAAGAACTTCTATTTAGCGTTTCACACGATAAAAGAGAAACCGAGTATTTGATAGAGTATTTGAAGATAGGAAACATTTTAGAAAAACAGTTTACAAAGCTTTCGGGCGGACAACAACAAAAGGTTCTTTTGGCTATTGCTTTATCATCAAATCCTAAACTTATACTCCTCGATGAACCGACAACAGGTCTGGATATTCACACACTCAATCATCTAATAAACATACTCCTCGATTTGAACTCAAATCACAGAAAAACCATCATGATGATATCCCACGATATAGGGACCCTTTTGAAATACTCCAATAAAATTCTCTGTTTAAATAGAAAGGTTTGCTATTTTGGTAATCCTACCGGTGCGATAGAATTCATAGAAGAAGTTTTCGGACTAAGAGGAATATTAGATGGAGCTTCTTAGTTATGATTTTATCCAGAGAGGTCTTCTTGCCGGGATACTTATAGCTGTTTCCACAGCTCTCATAGGTGTTTTTTTAATTTTAAAAAGGTTTGCCTTTTTAGGAGCAGGATTATCCCATGCAGCTTTCGGTAGCATAGCAATAAGCTTTCTTATAAACGCGGATATACACCTAACTACAGTTATATTTACCGTACTCATAGCCAACCTTATAGAGTTTCTAACTCAAACGAGAAAAGTTCCGGGAGATACGGCTATAGCGGTGATTTTTTCAAGCGGAATGGCTCTCGCAGTAATAATATTGGGCATAGCTAAGGGCTTTGGGGAAAATTTATTCTCCTATTTATTTGGAAATATTCTTATGGTAAGCAAAGAGGAACTCCTTTACTCGTTCTTTGTTTTTTTACTTACAATCTCCTTTTTACTGATTTTCTATAAAAAACTATTAATAACAACCTTCTCTGAAGAGATTGCAAGGGTAAAAGGTGTGAATATCTCCTTCATTAATTATGCGTTTGTATCTTTAACAGCTGTAGTAATAGTGGCAAGCATAAAGGCTGTAGGTGTTATTCTCGCTTCATCTATGGTTGTCATTCCGGCAATGACAGGAATTCTTTTGGCTAATTCTTTTCTGATGAGTTTAGTTTACTCTTGCTTAATATCAGTTTTCTCTGTAATATCGGGTATCTTGGTTTCCTTTAAATACGACCTTCCACCCAGTGGTACCATTGTAGGAATTTCCATACTCGCCTTTATTTTGTCCTTTGTATTAAGAAAGCTTCCTCTGAAGTAGAACCTTAAATTTGTCTCCCATAGATACGAGCATAGTTTTAAGTCTCGAAAGTCTTTCTACGCTTCCCGCATCCTCTTCCCAGCTTAGCTTTTCGAGTTCATTTAGAAAAGTGGGTATATGCATTAAAAAATCCCTTTGATTTTGAAAGAGTATAGTCTCAAGACCGAAATCCTTTCCATACTCTATAAGAGCGGAAAAATTAACATGGGCGGTAATATCAACACTTCCTGCTCCCTTTGTAAAGTCCTTGATGACTTTATGGTCTCTGTAAGCTACTACAGTTCCTTCAGGGAAACGGGGCAGTTCTTCCGAGGTATACCCGTAATCTATAACCATGTGATAACCCTGTATAAGACTTTCGGAAATTTTCTTAAGGAAATCTATACAATCCAGACATACTTCTAAAACTTGGTCCAGTCCATTGTATCCCATTCTATTGATGTATTCGTTAATCCTTTCGTCCTGAACATTGAGCCAAATTTCATTTCCTGAGTCGTCTATATAAAGCTCTTTATTTCCCTTAATTATATGAACAGGCAGAGTATCGAAAAACTCATTTGAAAAAATTATTCCCTCTATCTTAGGAAGATTTTCAACCCATTCAACATTGGGAAAATTCCGCAATACCTGTTTTTGTTTTTCTATAAGATAGGGACTAAACTCGTATATGTAGTATTTAATGTTCTTGAAAAGTTGAGGATAATTTTCTCTGTAGTAATTTAGTATATCCCTTGCGAGAATACCTCTTCCGGCTCCCAATTCCAATAAAACGGGTTTATCAAATTCACAAAGGTGTTTAGAAAAAAATTCCGCAAGGGCTTCTCCGAAAGCTCTATCCAGTTCGGGAGCTGTAAAGAAATCCTTTAAAGCCCTATTTGAGGAGTAATACTCCCTTACCGCATGTTCCATAAAATCTCTGAAGTTTTGAAAAGCCATTTAAATTTATTTTATCTTTCCCATAACGATAAGGAGTTTACTCGATTGGGCAGGAAATTACTCTTTTGCTTGGAGCTGTTCCTTAGCTTCACGTGCCTTCTTTGCCAATTCGGGAGTGTAAGCCTTTCCTTGCCAGAGCATTTTGTAAACTACCTCATAAGTACTTTCCGCAAGTTCCGTAAGTTCCTTAAACAGCTTATTGAATCCTTCGGATTTATGGGATTTTTCATGACTTTCCAAATTCCTCCAGAAGGTTACTATAGGCACCTCCCTGTCTTTTAGGGGATGTTCCGTAGCTTGTCCGGCAGTAGAACCTTCCAGTGATACCCCTCCTGTATTCAAAACGACGAAACCTCCATAGAATCCATTTTCTGAGTGATACGTTTTCACATGTTCACAAAGATAAGCAAGCCTTTCCATGACTTCGTCTAAGTCTACTCCTTCCTTTAAAACTACGTAATTTATGTTTACAATTGTATCGTCCGGTATGTCGGGAATTAGCGGATTCCCAATACATTTTACTCACCTCCTGTTTTTAAGTTATTAGAATTTGGCAAAAAATAACAATATTTGAGTAAAAACATATATTACTTGTGTGAATAAAAAAGTAGAATTCTTAAAGTATGGAAAAACTTAAGTATCGGATAGTCTTTCTTTTTATACCTTTAATCTCTCTAATTCTTAGAATAATAGGTAGAACTATCCGTTGGAGAAAAAGATACGAATTTAGGAAGGATAAAGGGAAAATTTATGCACTCTGGCACGGACATGCTTTAGGACTTGCAATGTTTGCCATGGACAGAGGTATAGTCGTTCTGGTAAGTAGATACAGAGATGGAGAAATAGCGGCGAGAATCTTAAAACATTTAGGTTTTGAAGTGGTAAGGGGGTCTACCGAAGAAGGAAAAGCCCACAAGGGAGGTAGAACTGCTGTAAAGAAGTTAATGGAACTGCTTCAGCAGGGAAAAAATATAGCGATAACCATTGACGGGCCTAAGGGACCTGCTTTTAAAGTGAAGAAGGGAGTAATCTACTTAGCTCAAAAAACTGGAAGCCCTATATTACCGGTTGTAGTAAATTTTGAAAAGTACAAAAAATTAAACTCCTGGGACAGGTTAATAGTCCCTTTACCCTTTACGAAGGGTGAGATTCGTCTCGGACAGGAGATGAAGATTTCCCAGAGTGAAGACTTGGAGAATGCTCGGAAAAAGCTTGAGCGGATTCTAAATAACCTTTCTTCGGACGTTTGATAGGTTTCTTCTTCTTTTTCTTCTTCGGGGGGTATATAACATCAGCTATTTTGGGGGCAATGGCAAATAGAATGCTTCCTATTATCGCCGTTGAGAGGATGAAAGGAATTGAAATTGACTTTATATTCGGTTCGAAGGAGCTCATTATCACGGAAAATTCCCCTCTGGGGACAAAGGAAAGTGAAGCCCTGAATCTAGTTTTTTTCTTAAGCCCGAATAGATATCCCGCGATATAAGTAGAAACTATCTTTAAAATAACACCTAGTATTATTAAAACCACTAAGAAACCTATTTCTTCGGGAACCGTAAACTGGGTTTCATAAGCAAAGAAGAAGAAAAATAAACCCATGGAGAGTTCTTTTAAATCAGATAACTGTTTTTCTATATTTTCCAGAATTCTCGTTTCCGGTACTATAACTCCAAGTAGGAAAGCTCCAAGTGCTTCCGATATACCTATAGAATGGAAGAAGGTTCCTACAAGAAGAACAATACCTAAGGCAAAGAAGATAAATATTTCTTCTTCGGAAACGGTATCCAGCCATCTGTTGATTTTCGGAATTAAGAACCTGTGAATAATCCAAAAAACGAGTAATGCCAGTGAAACCTTGATAAGACTTAAAGGTAAAAGGCCGGGGTCAAAACTTCCAGCCTCTTTTAATGGAATTATTACCGCCAGAAGGAGGATTGCTACCAAATCCTCAAATATTAGTATCCCTATAAGCATTTCCGCTTCGGGAGAAGCTATTCTTTTGTAATCCATTAAGAGTTTTGCAATTATCGAAGTACTCGATGGATAAAACACAGCTGCCAAAATTAAAGCTGAAAAGAAGTCAAAACCGAAGAGGTAAGCGAGTACGAACGGAGGTATAAAATTAAAAACGAAATCTACACTTCCTGTTTTCCAAGCTCCTAGCATGTTTTGAAGTTTTTCGAAGGAGTATTCAAGCCCTATGAAAAAGAACAGAAGAATTATTCCCGCGTGCTTGAAGATTTCAAAGTGCTCCATGTGATGAGGGTCTATGTAGAATTTAGCTGTAAAACCTACAAGCATAAAGGCTATTATTGAAGGAATGCTTATTCTTCTTAAGAGATAAGCTGATGCAAACATTAAAAGCAAAGCAATATAGGGAGCTAATTCTACGAATATATGATGTATTTGATTTGTCATAACTTAAGTACTACAATCTCCGCACATATCAAGGAATTTCAAGAGCTGTTCTCTTGTTCCTACCACTATCAACGTATCTTTTGGTTGGATTTTTTCTTTGTAAGGGTCTGGACTCGGAATCATAGCACTGTCTCTGATAATAGCTATTATTGAAACACCTGTTTTTTTTCGGATTTCCAACTCTGCTATGGCCTTTCCGATAAATTTAGAATTCTCGCCTACCTTTACCCATTCCATAACAATTTCTTTCATCAAGAATTCCATTTTTTCCGTGCTAACGGTTTGGAAAGTGGTTCCTGCAAGCAAAAATCCTAATTCCCTTGCTTCATCTTCATTTAGGGAAAAAACACAACTCGGTTCTTCTTCTTCCTCTTCAACTAAGTAGAGTTCACGTCTTCCGGTATTGTGAATTATAAGTGTAAGCTCTCCCCCTTCTTCCAACTCTATAGTGTACTTCTTCCCTACACCGGGCAATTCGGTTTCTTTAATTCTCATAACTTAGCCACCACTTTTTGTATATTATAACAAGAACCTGAATTTAGATTTCCCTATTTTCTTTCAACTTGTCTACTTTTTTAAGCAAGCTCACCCCATACGGTAGATTAGGAACTTAACAATCTACAGAAGATACAACTTCATTCTCTTTAAGAAAATGGCTTTCAACTCCACACGGTAGATTAGGAACCCCGCATCAGTGTGCAATAAAAAATATAGCAAAATCAATAACTTATTTCAATACCGATTTTAAGA
>DQTK01000111.1 GCA_015662815.1 Aquifex aeolicus
GCGGTTTACATTGCTAATATTTATGGTATAGATTTATCAATCTCTCAGATGATGATTATATTTCTTACCGTAACCCTTGCATCGATAGGTGCTGCAGCTATACCGGGTGCAGGGCTTATACTTCTTACTCTGGTTCTCAGTTCTGTAGGTATTCCCCTTGAAGGAATAGGTCTGATAATAGCGGTAGATAGGTTTCTGGATATGGTAAGAACCTCTGTAAACGTCTGGGGAGACTTGAATGGAGCCAAAATTATAGACAGGTTTGTGAAATAAAATGAATTTAAGGTCCTCAGAATTAAAATAGTTTTCGGATGAGAGAGAGGGATTTGGAAAAATTAGAGTTTAATAAGGTAAAAGAGATTCTTCTTGGGTTTGCCCATTCCTACGCTACGGAGGAAAAGATAAGAAATTTAAAGCCCTATACAGATAGGAGAACCATAGAAGAGGAAATAGAACTTGCACAAGCTTTCTTTAAAATAGGAGAAGATGTTCCAATATACGAATTTGACGATATAAGAGCTTTTTTAAACAAAGCTAAACTTCAAGGAGCTATCTTAAGCGTAGAGGATATATTAAAAATTTTGAACGTAATAGGATTGGTAAAAGAACTGAGAAGGGTAGTGGGAGCTAATATTCAAAAATTACCTCCCCTTAGAAGAATTCATAAGAAACTTCACCTCTTTTCTCCCCTTGAAAATCTGATAAACGCAAGTATAGACCCGCGCGGTTTCGTAAAAGATGAAGCGAGTGATGAACTACTCAGAGTAAGGAGAACTATAAGGACAATCGAAGAAGAAATAAGAAAAAGACTCGAAAGTTTGATAAATAGACCTGATTCTGGCAAATTTTTGGCAGATAGAATAATCACCATAAGAAACGGAAGATATGTAATACCGGTAAAGACCTCACACGTTAAAAAGATTTTCGGAATAGCTCACGGAACTTCATCTTCGGGTTATACCACATATATTGAACCCCAGTTTGTAATACATCTAAATAATAAACTGACTCAGCTAAAAGAACAGGAAGAGGAAGAAGTACGAAGGGTTTTACAAAGAATTTCCGAATACATAGGCGATTACTCTAAGGATTTATTGGAAAGTTTTGAAGCCTGCGTGGAGGTTGATTTTCTCCAATGTAAATACAGGTTTAAAAAACTCGTAAACGGTAAATTTCCCCGCTTCGGAGACGGGATAGAACTACACGAAGTAAAACACCCGATACTTATGCAAGTAAAGGAAGAAGTTGTTCCCGTAGATATCATTCTGAAAGAGAAAAAAGGTTTAATTCTTACAGGTCCCAACACGGGAGGGAAAACAGTAGCTTTAAAGACACTGGGTCTCAGTGTTCTACTGTTCCAAAGTGCTATACCTATTCCCGCTAATGAAAACAGTGAGTTGCCGTTATTTGAAAAGGTATTTACGGATATCGGTGATGAGCAAAGTATAGAGCAAAGTCTCTCTACATTTTCCGCACACATGAGAAATGTAGCGGAGTTTATAGAAATAAGTGATAACAATACTCTGGTTCTTATAGATGAACTCGGAGCGGGAACAGACCCCATTGAGGGTTCGGCAATAGGTATAGGAATTCTTGAATATTTAAAGGAAAAAAATGCATGGGTATTTATAACTACCCATCACACTCCTATAAAGCTCTACGCTACAACGTCGGATTATTACGTCCCAGCTAGTGTTCTGTTTGACAGGGAAACTCTCAGCCCCCTTTACAAGATAACTTACAACACCGTAGGAGAAAGTATGGCTTTCTATATAGCCAAAAGATACGGCATTCCCGAAAAAGTAATAGAAATTGCTAAAAAACATATCGGTGAGTTCGGAGAAAAATACCTGCAAGCTATGGAGGAACTGTCAAAGTACATACAGAAATATGAAGAGGAACACAGGAAAGTGGAAGAACTAAGAAAAGAGCTGGAGAAACAAAAAGAAGACTTAGAAAAACTAAAGAGAGAATACGAAGAGGCTAAAAGAAAAGGCTGGAAAGAAGCTTATAGGGAAGCCAGAGAGTACCTCAGAAAATTAGCTCACGAGTCCGAAGAAATTCTCAAAAAGGTAAAAGATAAAAAAGAAGTAAAAGAATTTATATCGAGAAAAAAACAAGAACTCGAAAAAATTCTGCCTAAAGAGAGGAGTGATATAAAGGTGGGTGATACCGTAGTATTTATGGGTAAGAAAGGAAAGGTATTAGAAATAAGGGAAAAGAAGGCTTACATTCTCCTAGATCGCTTAAAGATGTGGGTAGATATAAAAGAGCTTGAGAAAACTTCAGAGTCTTTACATACTGAAACTCCAAAGATTTCCATAGAAACGCCGGTAAAAGTGGAAAGGGATACTTTGAACCTTGTGGGTAAAGACGTTGATACCGCAACTCTTGAATTAGAAAGATTTATAGAGGAAGCTTACAGTGTAGGGCTTAAAGTCGTAAGAATAATTCATGGTATAGGGAGCGGAAAGTTAAAAACTGCGGTGAAAGAAGTCCTTTCAAAGAATGAAAAAGTAAAGTTTTTCAGGGATGCATATCCGAGGGAAGGAGGCTCAGGAGTTACAGTTGTATACTTAAACTATGGAGAAGAAAGATGAAGCACCTTATTGGTTTAATAATACCCCTTATTATAATTTCTTGCCAGGATATCCCTGAGAAATATAAAACCCCTGAAGGCCAAAAAATTCTGGAAAAGTATAAGAAACAATACATCAAAGGTTTAGTTTTACTTGATGAAAAAATACAAGAAAAGGTTCCGGAAGGAGAAAAATTCCTAATAATCTCGGTAAGGAAACCTGAACAGGCAAGGCCCGTTGCAGTTCTCAGAGTAAAAAATCCGATATTCCCCTTCAAGTTTAAAATAACCGGCAAGCACAAAATTAACCCCGAAGAGTTCATAGAAGGCGAGCTTATAGTCACAGCACGGCTTTCCAAAGAACCTACAGCAGGGTTCAAAAACGGAGACCTTTTTGGAATTACTCAGACAAAAGCTGGAGAAGAGAATGTGAAAATTCTTATAAATCAAGTCTTTGAGGAGAAGAAAGAATGAAGTTGTTTATAACGGGAATAGGTTCAGGATTAGGTAAAGCCTTAGCAGAGGAAGCTTTAAGCAGAGGGTATGAAGTTTACGCAATAAGCAGGCATTTACCTGAAGAACTCGAAGGAAGGGTAAAGTTCGTATCTACAGACCTTTCTCAAATAGAGAGAATATATATGCACCTATCTAAACTCCTCCAAGGAGTTAAAAGGCTCCAACTCGTTATCCTGAACGCGGGAATCTTGGGAAAAATAAAGGATATGAGGGCAATATCGCTTCAAGAGATGGAAGAGGTTATGAAAATTAACCTATGGGCTAACAAGGTAATAATAGATGCATTAATGGATTTAGAAATAAAAGTTGAGCAATTGATAGGCATATCTTCTGGTGCTGCAAAGAACTGTAATAGAGGATGGAACGCGTACTCTATTTCCAAGGCAGGACTAAATTGTATGTTGAAGCTCTACTCATGGGAAATGTCGGAAACTCACATAGTTTCTTTAGCTCCCGGACTTGTTCTGACTCCCATGCTCATGGAAGTTATGTCCCAAAATGAGGAAAAATTTCCTTCCATAGAAAGAATAAAAAAAGCTCCCAAGCTTACACCTGAAAAAGCTGCGGAGTTTATCTTCGATATAATTCCCAAGTTAAAAACCTTCGAAAGCGGTTCATTTGTAGATGTTAGAGATTTTCCGGAATACGAGGATTTTATTAATAAATATGGAGTTTACTCATGAGCGAGGAGGTGCTCTCTAAGGAGGAGATAAATTTCTTGATGGAAACATTGGAAAAGAAAAGAGCTGAAACAATTCCAAAGGGAGTAGTTCCCTTTGACTTTGACAGTCTTGAAAAGATAGAATCTGAACGATACATAAGACTTGAACAATTTCTCAGTACCCTTTCGGAGAGCATAGAAGAAGAGCTTAAAAAGACAGTTTTGAGTCCTGTAAAGTTTAACTTAAAAGGAAAAAAGAAATCGGTTCTTTCTAGGGTGATTCTAGACCTAAACTCGCCTATTTTACTGATAAAGCAAACCATAGAAAGCGTAGGAGATATTTATTTATTTATTGATTCAAAAACAGCTTACAGTTTTATAAGTCTCCTGCTGGGAGGTTCACCTTTAGAACTTGAAGGAAAACCCTTCTCAAAATTGGAATTAAATATACTCAATCGCTTTTCCTCTTCTATCTGTAGTAATATTCGGGAAGTTTGGAACTCATTCTTTACCCCTCCTTTGCAAAGTTGTGAAATTGTGGAAAACATTTACGAAATAGATATAGATGATGAGTATTTCATCGCCGATTTTTCCATAGAGATTGACTCAGCAAATACCCCTTTCATCATAGCAATACCTGTTTTCGTATTGAAAGAATTAAAGGAAGAGCTTACACTCTCTAAACCAAATCCCGAGGAAAGGGAAATACTGTTGAAGGCTCTTGTAAAAATTCCCATTACTTTGGAAACAGTTCTGTTTAAAAAAAAGCAAAGGCTCATAGATGCTATAAATCTTGAAAAGGATTTTATTTTGTTTACCGATAAGAGACTTACAGATAAGGTTGGAGTGTACGTGGGAAGAAAATTAAAGTTTAGAGGCCAGCTTGGAGAAGTTGATGGAAAAAGGGCTGTAAAACTCTTAGAAATTTTGTAAAAACTTTCTCGCTAAATACAAAAGCTTTTTTTGTCTTTTCGTATCTTTCTTTTCTGAACTTCTTATGTCTCCCAGCTTTTTCATTATTTCTTCAATATTCTTCGGGAATACATTTTTCCAATTTCTCCCTCAATGCTCTTGAGAGTGCAGGTACTTTGCCTGAAGTAGATACTCCTATTACTAAATTTCCCCTTCTTATTAAAGACGGAAATATAAAGTTACGGTAATCGGGAGAGTCTACCACATTACATAAAATCCTTTTCTTTTCACACAGTTCGTAAATTCTCTTTTGGAGTTTTGAATCATTTACCGCAACTGCAACGATATCTATCTCTTTTAAGTCTATAGGTCTGAATCCCCTTTTGACCCATTTAAGATTATTTTCCCTTACTAATTCCTCGAGCTCTTTCGTTATTCTAGAGAAACGGTAGTTATATTCTTCGCAAAAGATAATAGATTCCTAACTTTCCTCGTCCCTACATTACCTCTGCCAAACTACTAAAACATTTTTCTTCGAAATATCTATAAACAAAGGGAAGTAAACCATTTTTACCTCTTTTTATAAAACTTTATTAACTTTCCTGTAAAACCATCAACTATTGCGGTCCCTTTTACCCCCTTAATCTTATAAAGACATTCTCCCGTGCTTTTTCTCTTGGTAAGATAAAGCTTATAGACCTTCCCCGTATACCTTTCCGCAGTACCTAAAGCGATCTTTGCATCTATCGTCTTTTCAATACAATCCTTCAGGTACCACGGCTGAGCAAATAGGAGACTCACGGTAAAAGATAGGAAAATTAGAAGCATAAATAGTATTATACCTGCTGTACAGGTATATCTTTTTCTTACTCGTATAAAACTCTCTTATAAGAACAAGCTCTTTTCTCTCTTTACAATCGAATAAATAACTCCAGTCTTTTGTATATTTAGCTTTGAGAATAGGCTTTCCTTTAAGAAATCCAAGGTATAAACAGAAATCCTTTATAAACATACAATCGCAAGCAGAAACTTTATCCTTCACAATTTCATAAGCTATTTCTGCCTGCATCTTTGGATTTCCTTTTTTTTCGTTGAGATAGGGAAGTACCCAGAAGCCGTATAGAAACCTCAGGAATATTACAAAAATTAAGGAAAATCCGAAAATCCTTTTCCATTTATCCGATAAATGTTCTTTTATAATGTAGGCAAAGATTATAGCCACTAAAGTAAATAAAGGAAGTATGTATCTTCCCCTACTCGTTGCAGAAATCCAGTAAGGTATATAGTTAATGAACACTAAAAGCGAAAGAAACTTTAAATCCTTGGGAAGAGATATTCTTTTGAATGCAAGAATCCCTATTATGAAGACCGAAGAAGGAAGAAGCTGTTTCAAATTAAGAATAGGGTATGTAATAAGATGATCGATGAATTTCATAAAATCCTTGGAGCTTTCAACCCTACTAAAGCTTTCTTCCCAAAGCCTTCTTAAATAAAACCCTGGATTTTCAGAAAGTGGTATCCACCATAGAGAAGAAACTACCGCTATGAAGTATGATGCGAGTGCATGAGGGTTCAAAAGTATGAAAATGTTTCTTTCAAAAATAGACAAGGCTAATAAACTAAGGCCCAGAAAAGCAAAAGCTGGAAATCCTTTAAGCATGAAAATTATTCCGGTAATAACTGCGGAAGTGTAGTAAAAAATAGGTTTTTGTGTTTTATAAAGCTGATAAATCTGAATAAAAAGCAGAAATACAAAGAAGCTCAAAGTGATATCTATTTCGGCAAGCCATCCATACCAAAACAAAATATCCGCAAAAGTCATGTAAATAGCCGATGAAAGTAAAGCCGTTTCTGTACTTTTAAAAATTTTCCTTGCAAAGAGAAAAACCAGAAAAGTATTGGCTAATGTAAAAAAGAGGCTTGTCGCCCGAGCAGTAAATATATCCCATCCTAAAAGTTTCGAGGAAAGTATTACTAACCAATTAAACAAAGGTGGTTTGTTATAGTAATTTTCTCCGAGAATAGTAGGCTGAAAGTAATTACCGGAATTACCCATCTCAAAAGCTACGATTGCTCTTGTTGTCTCTTCAAATTTAAAAGCAAATTCATTTATACTGGGAAACATTGATAAGAAAGCTATAAAAATTAGAATTACGAGCTTTTTCATAAAGGTTTATATTACAGAAAAATTGATAGGGCTTTTTACTTATAATTCCTATCGGAACTATCGACTGGGTTGTACACGGAGGTTTTTGTTCCATTAACGTAGCAGCTACAGGATTAATGTCTGTTGGATATTCTTTCTGGGAATTTAGGGACCCGGATTTTGAACACACTAAATACTTTATGATGACAGGTGTTGCGGAAGACCACGCCTCTAATCCCTTTAAACTGGGAATACAGGAATTAAAAAGGCGTGGTGGTAAATTCGTATTCGTAAACCTGGTAAGGTGGAGTTACGGAGCAATTGCGGATGAATGGATACCCATAAAGCCGGGTACCGATGGAGCATTCGTACTGGGACTTGCCCATATACTTTTCAAGTATAACCTGATAGATTGGGAATTCCTGAAGGAGTTTACGAACGCTCCATATAACTGGAACAATTAATACATTTCTTTTATAGATTATCTATGGCTCAACACTCATAGGAAGTGCTATAGAAAGATGGTGTTTCTTCGTGGAAGGAAACCATGTCCAGAACCTATTTTACGGATTGTATCCGGAGGAAGGATATAAACTCAGAAAGGGATACGTGGAAAAGAAAGAAACGAGAATATCCCTCTACGGTTGATGTTGTTTTTTCCTTATTTCCACTCCCTTTATCCATACAGCAATAAAGAGAAGCCACAAAATAGAGAGCACTAAATTTGTTATAAGCATGTAAGAAGCTCCGACCTTTAGGAATATTCCTCCAATAATTCCTCCGATAAAGGCTCCTACAAATTGGATAGTGTTATAAATCCCTACTGCGATTCCCCTTCTTTCCTCTCCTGCGAATTTTGTAAGCATAGACGGCAGTATTGGCTCAAGAAGGTGGAAACCTATAAAGAAGAAAAGGAGTAATATCACGGTTCCCCAAAAGTTTTGAAGAACTAAGTGGCTTAAAAATCCTAAAAAGATTAATGTTATTCCTGAAAGGAAAACCGGCTTTATCTTACCTCTTTTTTCAGCCATTATTATTGCAGGAACCATTATCGCCAGTGATACCAGTATTACCGGAAGGTAAATTTTCCAATGTTCAGGCTTGGGTAGATTGAACCTTTCAATCAGCTCTATTGGAATTACAGTAAATATAGAAACTAAAAACATGTGAAGAATTCCTATTGATAAGTCTACAGCCACTTGATTTTTATCCTTCAAAATTTTCGGAAGAAGTTTTAGAAATGGTTCTATCTCTTTATTATGTTTCTTAGGCTCATGAATGAAAAACCATAGGTAAAGCAGAGCTAAGAGTGAAAGCATTCCCGTAATAAAGAAAATAAAAGGCACTCCAAATTTACCTGCTAAGAGGGGAGCCAAGATTATACTGAATGCAAAAGTCATACCTATAGCAGCTCCTATATGGGCAAATGCTACAGTTCTAACTTCCTCCCTTATTAAGTCTGCAGAAAGGGCAATAGCTGCCGATGATATAGCACCCGCTCCCTGCAGGAAGCGAGCAAATATTATAGCCCATATATTCTGAGCTAATCCCCCTAAAAAGCTTCCCAAAGCGTATATCAAAAGCCCGAAGGTGATTACACCTTTTCTTGAATATCTATCCGATAAATATCCAAAAGGGATTTGAAGGAAAGCCTGTGTAAGACCGTATATTCCTACGGCAAGCCCGGTAAGAAGAGGAGCACTCCCTTGCATCTTTTTAACGTATGGAGCCAGAACGGGAAGCAGAAGAAAAAGCCCTAAAAATCTGGCTACTACAACAAAAGTTATTCCCGCAACTACTTTTTTCTCTTCATTCGTAAGCATAAGAAACTATTATACGAACTTAAACATCATCTATGCTTTCCCCTCTCAAAAGCCTTTGAGCGTAATTTACACATGCAAGAACCATAAATCATAATGCGTGATGGTCCGTTTTATCAAAGTTTTCCTTTACCATTAAAGAACCATCATCCTTTTCGACAAGGGTTATATACTTAAAAGCTTCCTGAGCTAAAGCTTTATTTTGAACTTTCTGAAGTATTTTTTTCTTTACCCAATCGGGAAGAGGCTTTTCTCTCATATTATTTAAATGAATAATCTTTAAACATACCTTAGAGTATAACTTTTTCGAGATGAAGACCTTGAGGAGGAGCAGTGTAAGGAGCTTTTCCTTTACCTTCGAGGATTTCATCAATTAACGTTTTATCGTAAATACCTAGAGATATCTTTACCGCTGTTCCTACAATTCTTCTAACCATGTATCTCAAAAAGTGTGAAGCTTTTAACCTAATCTCTATAAGAGGACCATTGAGCTCTATATGAATTTCTTGAAGTTCTAAAATAGTATTTTTCTCTTCCTCTAATTTGGCAAAACCCGCGAAGTCATGGGTTCCTAAACACTTTTTAAGGATTCTTTCCAAAACAACATTATCTATTTTCTTTTTTATTTGCCAAGAAAAGGGGTAAACGAACGGATTTCGTGTTTCGGAATTCCATATCTTGTATAGGTAAATTTTTCCTTTTACGGAATACCTTGCGTTAAAACTTTCATCTACTGGTTTTACTTCATAAACGCCTATATCCTTGGGAAGTATACCGTTTAGGGCTTTGAGTAACTTCTCTTCGGGAAATTCTTTTTCAACCCTAAAATTAGCTACATAGTCAAGGGCATGAACGCCTGCATCTGTTCTACAGCAGCCTATAACTTTAATATCACATCCAAAAATTTTACCCAAAGCTCTCTGAATTTCTCCCTGTACCGTTCTTCCCTTAGGTTGTACCTGCCATCCCGAAAAATTTGTCCCTATAAAAGCCAATTTCAACAGATAATTAAGCATATTTTTTCAATTCTTCTTTAATTCTTCCTATAGTGTCTACGGAAATCGGGTCATATCCGTAAAGTTCAGCTATATATATACTTATCCAATCGACCAGATGTATTAAATATAAACTCCTTGAAAGATAAGAATTTCCTTCACCCTTGAGTAATATGGGAACTATCCCAAAATCCTTTAAAATTTTCACGGTAATTTCAACCCTAAGCTTTACTCGGTGAAAATCCTTTTCATCGTATAAAATCGTATAAACGAACTTATTTCTAAGAGAAGAGTTTGTCCAGCTCATAACTTCGTTGTGATGGGCTTCAGGTAAGACGGCAAAATATGCAGGAATTTTTCCGTTTTCGTTTAGTTGTCCTTTCCATCTCTCAGCTATGTGTACGGTTAAAGGTGTTGAATAGATTACGGGAATGTAGTTGTAAAACCTATCTGCAAGCTTTTTTGCAAAATCCTTCATACCTTCAAGGTTCTCTTTTAAATTATCCCGTGCATCCTCAATTTCTTCGGGATAAGCACCAAGAATCGATAAAGCCTTTGAAAGCATAAACCCGAAAGCGTATCTCGGTTGATAACCTTTAGGAAGTTCGTAAACTTCACAACCTTCTTCTTCTGCTCTTTCTTTCAGTTTTCCACCGGAAGTAATACAGATAGGTTTTATTCCTCTGTTTATAGCCTCTTCAAAGTTTGCTAAAGTTTCCTCAGTATTTCCGCTATAGCTTATACATATTACGAGATAATCTTTGTCCACAAATCTGGGCAAACCGTATTCTTTTACTACGAAAGTAGGTTTATAAAATCCCCTATGTTCAAGCCATCTACTGCAGAAGGTTCCTATTATTCCGGAACTCCCCATCCCGCAAAATACTAAACCCTTATATGAGGAGATATCCTTTCTTATCTCCTCATAATTTAGCTGTTCGGAAAATTCTTGTAAAAGCTTTATCCCTCCCATAAAAAGGAATTTTAAGAAATTTTGATTTTAACAGTGGGATTTTATCTTTGCACGAGACTTTGAATCCTTTTTAATTTTGTTTTTTTTTACTACATGTATTAAAATACATCTACATCTAATTATGCAAATAAAAATAACCGTTTTGCCGAAACACGGTGAAGTTCCCAAGGAATTTATATGTCAATTTTTGGCAACAGCATTAAAAATGGATTTTGAAGAATGTAGAAGATTACAGCTATCCGACGGGAGTGTAAGTGTTTTCGTTTATGATTATAACACGTTTTATAAGTTGAAACGGTTAGGAGAAAGATACAGCAGTTTTTTGGAAATTCATATAGAAAAAAACTTAGCTCCTGAGGAGTTATTTAAACTTTCTTTTAAGTTTATAAAAGGAAATATAGAATTCAGTTTTAAATGGAGCTCATTGGTTTTTGTAACCGCGTTATTCTCCTTCTCTTCCTATCAAATAATTTCTGTAATTTCATCTTTTATTCAAAACTTTATACAGAATATTTTTTCAATATTCTTTGCAAAATTCTTTAAAAACTCCGAATACCCAGAAGAAGATTTCAAAAAAGTAAATCTGTCTGATGCATTTAGATGTTGCTCCTCAAACGCTTTCGGGCTTATCCTTGGTATACTAGCTTTCTGGTTGATACTGGGTTTCTTATTCTTCGTGGTTATTCTCCTTTTGAAAGAAGTAGGATTGATTCTCTCAGGGTTAGGGATTTTATGGTTCTTGTATGCTTATCCTTTTATAATTGGTTTAGCTTCTAAAGAAAGCGGATTTTCTTATGGATTTTTTGCCCCATTTAAAGTGATTTTTTCTTTTTCAAAAACTTTTTCCGCAAGCTATATAAAAATAGGAACCTATTGGTTACTTGCGTCTACCTTTGCAATAGTTGGAGGAGTATTACTAGCC
>DQTK01000005.1 GCA_015662815.1 Aquifex aeolicus
TTTTCTTCTTTGTAAACATAACAAGAGGTGTGTTTGTTTATACAATGTATAGAAAAAAGTAAAATAACTCCTATGGAAAAATATGATGTTCTGATTAAAGACATCATTATTCCCGGTAAAGAAGGTAAGTGGGATATCGGAATAAGCGGGGGAAAGATAACAAAGATTGAAAAAAAGATTGAAGCACAAGGTAAGGAAGTAATTTTAGGAAATGGGAAAATAGCCTTTCCATCGTTTGCAAATATGCATACCCATATATCAATGACTTTACTCAGAGGACTTGGAGCGGATTTACCTCTCATGGATTGGTTGCAAAAAGTGATATGGCCTCTTGAGGGAGAATTTGTTTCTCCTGAATTTGTAAGAGATGGAGCTCTTCTTGGAATAGTTGAATCAATTAAAACGGGAACAACCCTCTTCATGGACATGTATTTCTTCGAAGAGGAGATAGGACAAGTTTGTGAAGAGGTAGGGATAAGAGCAGGTTTAGGATTCGGGATTTTGGATTTCCCGACAAAAATAGCTAAGAATCCCGAGGAATACATAAAAAGAGCGAGGAAATTTGCCGAGGACTTTAAAAACAGAGAACTTGTTTTTCCGGTAATTTGTCCCCATGCACCTTACACTTGTTCTCCTAATACTTTGAGAATGGCAAAGGAGCTGGCAGATGAATATGGTCTCCTATTACACATACACGTAGCTGAAACAAAAGGAGAAGTGGAAAGGATAAAAGAGGAGTACGGTAAAACACCTGTAAGGCATTTAGAAAGCATAGGTTTCCTTGATAAAAATGTTTTATGTGCACACATGGTTTGGACGGATGAAGAGGAAAGGGAAATAATAAAAGAAAAGGAAGTTAAAATTGCCCACTGTCCCGAAAGCAACCTAAAACTTGCCTCAGGAATAGCTCCAATCCCCGATTACGTCAAAAGAGGAATTACCGTATGTATAGGTACTGATGGAGCAGCTTCAAACGACAACCTAAACATGCTAGAAGAAATGTCCATTTGTGCAAAGCTCCATAAAGGTTATAATATGGATGCAAAAGCTATTGATGCAAAAACGGTTCTCAAACTTGCAACGGAAAATGGGTTTAAAACTGTAGGTATAAAGGCAGGAAAATTAGAAGAAGGTTTTGAAGCAGATTTAATTCTTGTTAACGCTGAAACTCCTGAATTTCAGCCACTTTACGACCCTATAGCTCAATTTGTTTACTCGTCTGGCACAGAGTGTATAGATACAGTTATATGTAAAGGAAAAATTCTGATGGAAAAACGCCAGTTAAAAACGGTAGATGAGGAGGAAGTGTACAGAAAAGCAAAAGTTTGGAGAGAGAAGATATTAAGCTTCCTTTCTTCCCTTTCCTAATTATTCCTCTTCTAAAATTTCAGGGGTTATAAAGATAAGAAGTTCTCTATTCTGTATGTCAGTTTGCCTACCTTTAAACAACCACCCGAATAGGGGAACTTCTTTAAGTTTAGGAACACCTTCTTCGATTGAACGTTTTTCCTTTTCAACAACACCACCTATAACGACCGTGCTTCCTTCCCGTACGGGAATTTTTATATTAAGCCTGGATGTAGCCACAACAGGCGCTTCAACAGCTATAGTAGCTCCTGTAGAATAACGTTTTATCTCTATTATCCTACCCCTTATTATATCTAAGTCCAGTAAAATTTCACTATTTGGAAGTACCACTGGTGTAACCGAAAGGGTTATAGGGATGGATTTATATTCAACAGAAGGTTGAACAATTCCAGTAGTCTGATTTACGGAAGCATTTTGTATATAAGGCCATTCTATATCGGAAGATATAAGTGCGGTTTCACCGTTTAAGGTCAAAATATAGGGTTCCGCTATTATTCTAGCTTTTCCCTGATATTCAAAAGCTTTTAACTTTAAGTTAAGTGCATTTAGTATTCCCTTTTGGAAGATGAATGTAAGAAGTCCCGCTGTTGCTGTGTCTTTTGCTAAATCCACTTCGGAAGATATATCGGAAGACCAAAAGCGCGGAACACTTGTTTGAGACAAACTTATTTGCCAAGAACTTATTCCCAGTTCCTTACGTATATCTTTGGAAATTTCCAGAATCCTCGCCTTTATCTTTATCTTTATAGGTTTCTCAGAGAGAAACTTTCTATACTTTTTGTAAATTTCTCGTATTCGTTCAGGATAATCTTTAATCAGTATAGCGTTATTAAATTCCAGATAAATTTTTCTCGTTCTTTTAAGTGAATATTGTCCCTCTGAAAGATTTCCTCTTTCTATGGAAACGTCCACTATATCCTCTCCACTTGAAGAACCTCCTTCTTCATTTTCCCCTCCTACGTTTCCTACCTTGAGAATGTAAACCTCTCCTTCCTCCGAAAGAAGCGGCTCAATCTTTTTCTTTATTTCATGAAGAGGTATATACCTTACGTAAAAAACCTTAGTCGTTATGTATGAAGAGGAAATATTTGTGGTAAGGCTTCCTATTAAGTTTTCTACTTTACCCAGAATTTTCTCGTCAACTGAATAGACTATTAATGCGTTGAAATCCCTATCTTCATTTACTACAACTATATCTCCGAATTTTTGATTTATTAAAGACTTAGCGATTTCCAAATCTCTTCTGTTTTTGAAATAAAGAACTTTAGCTTTGGGCTTAACCTCTTTATGACCTTTTGTCTTTAAGGATTTCTCAAAGCTTATTCTCAAAGATTTCAGCTTTTCTATATTTTCTTTCGTATCGATTACTATTATCTTTCCTAAATCCTTATCGTATACAATCTTAGCAACGGAAGAAGAGTACCTCTTGAGCTTTTGCAGGAATTTTTTCACATCTTTTTCATCTATACCCGATACATTGAATTCTATTCTATCCTTGAGAGATATCTTTATTAGGTTTCTCGAAAGTTTAACCGCCATAAGGTCATACTCTCGTAGAATAGTATTAAAAAGTGTATATGCGGGAGTTGGAGAATTTATAACCAAGGAAACATCTTGAAACAGGTACGCAGGTATTTTTATAAGCTCGGAGCTTTTAATGCTTTCTTTAAATTCTCTCTTTTCACTTTCGGGAACACTTTTTTCACTTCCTCCTCCGCTAATCATTCCTGATGTTAAAACTTCCGATGTTGAAATCTCCACAGTATATTGAGGTGTTTCTTGGTAGGCGGATATTACCTCTCTGCTCATCTGAAAAGTTTTCCATAAATCTTTACCGAATAGGACATTTGCATTTATTATTTTTGCTAAGGAAACTAAAACCGTGCCGAGCTTAAGATTTTGAAAATCGGCCTTAAGTATCGTGTAGTTTTTGTAATTTAAATACTTTTCTTCCTTTTTTCTGAGGAACAAATAAGCACGTACTGTATTATTTTTCTTATTGACAATCTCAAAGATATCGTAGTAATAAACAATTCCGTCATTGTAAACCTCTATTTTACCTATTCTGTTAACTTCCGCAATCGGAGGAACGTCACTTTGGGCAAATAGCAAGCTAATCGTAATTAATAGAAAAAAAATATAAATTCTTTGTATTTTCTTCATATCAATCCTCCACTCTCAAATTTACTATTGTGATTATATATTCTGGAATTGTACCCACTTCCCTAGAACATAAAAACCTTTTATAATCACCTTTTGAAGTTTCGCAGATCAGAGGAGGATTTTTCCTACGGATAAAATCCCTTTCAGACATACATCCATGGTATAAACCCGATACAAACACTAACCTGTTTTCCATCACAGCTTTAAAGAACTTGTATAAATTATCTTTTGAAGCTATAACTTTCATCTGATAAATATTTAAATCTCCTTTTAATCCTGATAGTTTTTTTTGCTTATTTTCCTTTCCCTTTCTGGGAATACCTTTTGATATATAAAAGTTTTGACCTTTTTTGCTTATACTAACACCTTCTTCCGTTAGAACTTCAGCTTCAAGAATTGCAATATCGTTTACCTCGGCAAGTTTGTATAAATCTTTCAGAGATAAATCTTCCAACTCTCTACTTATTTTCAAGTTCCTTATCTCCTTTTCAATAGCCCTTCTCTTGGCCAATAAAAAAGTAATATTTCCTACATTGTTTAATTCCTCCTCCAACTTCTTCTTTTCCTCTACCAAAGGTTGAATTAGGAAAGTATAAAGAGCAAAAGCAACTCCGAATGGGATAATAGAAAGTAGTATTTTTTCCCGCTGTGTTCTTTCATTAAACCATTCAAAAA
>DQTK01000033.1 GCA_015662815.1 Aquifex aeolicus
AGTTTAGACCCTATAGAAGTTGATTCCGTAAAAATAATTGAAAATGGTTCTTTAGAACACGACAGAGAATTTGCTTTTTTCGATGAGGAGGGAAAAATAGTAAGTGCAAAAAAGGAGAAAAAGTTTCATCTCATAAGAAGTTTTGTAGATTTTGAAAATGAAATATTCAAGTTTAAATACGGAAATGAAAGGTGGCAATTTTCTTTTGGTGAAATAAATAAGGTTAACGAGTTTTTTTCGGAAATTTTTGGGTATAAGGTTTTTCTAAAGAGAAATAAAGAGGGAGGATTTCCCGACGATAGAAAAGCCCACGGTCCGACAATAGTAAGCAATGCCACACTAAGAACCGTTGCAAATTGGTTTGATATATCCGAGGATGAATCAAGGAGAAGGTTCAGAGCGAATATAGAAATCGGAGAAGCTCCCCCTTTTTGGGAGGATAGTCTCGTAGGGAAGACTTTCAGGATTGGAGATGTATTTGTTGAAGGTGTGAGTGTTTCAAAAAGATGTCCGGTTCCTACGAGAAATCCAGAGACAGGAAGAGTGACAAAGAATTTTGTGAAGAAATTTATAGAATTTCGAAAAATTAGTCTTCCGGAATTTTCTCCACGAGAAGTTTTTAAAGATACCTTTTATAGATTGTGTTTAAATACAAACATACCTTCCTCGGAATGGGGTAAAGAAATTGGGATAGAGGAGGAGGTAAAGGTTTGAAGAAAATATTAATAGCTCTGGGTGCTGTTATTGCATTAATAGTAGGCTTCAAATTCTACGATATATTTATGGATAAGAAAGCACAAGGAGAAGTAGAAAAGTTCCTATCAAAAACCTTCAGGAAAACGGGAGATGTTCAGTATACAAGTGTTGATTACAATCCTTTCACACAGGAAATTACAGTAGAAGGGATTTATTACAGAGCTAAAAGTGGAGAATCTTACAGGATTGGTAAAGTAGTCATCAAAGAATTTTCGGGAACCTCTGCAGATTTTTCTCTTTACGATATTGAACCTCTGAGTAGTGATGAAAAATTCTTCCTTAAAAAGTACGGGTACGAAACCCAGAAATTCAATATAGAGGCTTCTTATAACATATTACCTGAACAAAATACATTTCTGATTAAAAAGCTAAGACTTGATTATCCCGATGCATTTTCCATTACCATTTCCGTTGAGATAGGAAATTACGACCACAAATTCTGGAAATATTACCTACAAAAGAAGGAAATCACCGATAAAGATTCCTTTGAAATTCTTTCCGAAATGGGGTCATTAAAGCTTTTAAGTGCGAGATTTTACTACAAAGATAAAGGGTTAAAGGAAAAGGTATTGGAGGTTGAAGCAAAAGAAAAGGGCCTTTCTCCGGAAGAGTTTAAAAATCAACTTATAAAAGACTTGGAAAAAGGTAGGAAGTTTGCAAAAAACGAGTTTGATTTACAATTGTATGATGCTGCAATAAAGTTCTTAAAAGAGGGAAAAGAAGTGATAATAGATATAAAACCCCGGAAATCGGTGAAATTTCAGGATATAGTTTTTGTTGTTGCTCTCCGGAAAGATGAAAATGCTCTAATAAAGTTATTAAATCCCAGTGTTAGCGTTAAGTAATCTCTTCAATCCCTTGTGAATAAGAAATTTATCGTAAATTCCCAAACCCTCAAACAGTTCCCCTTCCCCTCCCGTGATTATAACCTTAAAGTCTCTTTTATATTTTTTTTTCCAGTTGTCAATAACCCCTTTAAGAAATACTTCACTCTCCTTTATAACTCCTCCGACTACACACTCCTCCGTGGAACGCCCTATAGAAAGATTTAGTTTTTTCGGTAAAAACTCGGGAATCCCTTCTGTCATTTCGGAAAGAGCCTTTAGTTTTTTACTTACACCGAGAGTAATAAATCCACCGTAAAAAATCCCTCGGAGAATTAAATCAATAACAAGTGCTGTTCCCGCGCTTATAAGTATTACGTCTTTCCCGTAAAACTCTACGGCTGAATAAGCAAGAAGAGCTCTATCTATACCTAAAGTGTTAAATGTTTTATAGGCTATCTCCAAAGGAATATGTTCCTTTTTTAAGAATTTCACCTTAGGAAATTTCTTAAGGAGGGTTTCATTAAAGCTAGGCTTTACGGAAACGGCAATTCCGTAGATATTCATAGGTTCAAGTCTCTCAAATTCTTCATGGGATAGCTTTTTAAACCATTTCCTCCGATTATCTTCCCAAAATACCAAATCAACAGTGCTGTTTCCTACATCTATTGTTATCAGATTCATTTTTCCCTTTTCAGATATCCTCCTCCACCGGGAGTCTCTATCCTAAGTCTATCTCCTTTCTTCAAGCTGATAGCAAACTTCGATGGAACTTCCTTTATTCCTTCAGAAGTGATAACTATGTTCCTTCCAGTTTGGCCTGGGTTTCCACCGAAAAGTCCGTAGGGGGATAATCTTCTCCTTTCGGAAATAACGGTTACTTCAACATCTGTTAAAAACTCATATTCCCTTACTATACCGTCTCCACCTTTAAACATTCCTTCTCCACCTGAGTTTTTCCTTACCGAATATTCTGTTATGAGCATGGGATAATGGTGTTCTAAAGCTTCTATCGGAGTGTTAAGGGTATTGGTCATATGGGAATGTATAGCGCTTTCCCCGTCGCCTTTTGCACTTGCTCCCATACCTCCGCCTATAGTTTCATAGTAAGTAAAAGGTTCTCCAGTGTCTGGATTTATACCGCCTACTGCCACATTATTCATAGTTCCCTGACTAGCTGCGGGTATTTCTTCCGGAAGAACCTTGGCAAAAGCTCCCAAAACAACATCAACTATACGCTGAGAAGTTTCCACATTTCCTGCGACAACCCCATAAGGAAAACTTGCATCTACTATTGTTCCCTTTCTGGTTATTACCTCTATAGGTTTAAAGCACCCTTCATTTATGGGAATATCTTTACCGAGGATAGATATAACACAGTAGTAAACAGCGGATAACGTTATAGCTCTTACAGCGTTAATCCCCCCCTTAGTTTGCTTGTCCGAATTTGTAAAATCGAAAACTAACTTATCTTCGTTTACCTTTAACTTTAAGTGTATCTTTATATCTTCATTACCATATCCATCATCTTCCATATAATCTGTAAACTCGCATTCCCCTTTAGGCAACTCCTTTATTCTCGCTCTTATAAATTTCTCAGAATACTCTATTAGCTTCTCCGAGAAGTATACGACTTTACGAACGCCTTCCTTCTCTATCAATTCTCTTAATCTCTTTAAGCCTACAAGATTAGCCATTATCTGGGCTTTGAAATCTCCTTCCCTTTCTTCTGGAGTTCTTACATTTCTCAAAAACAGTTTCATGAACTCTTCGTTTAGCTTCCCCTTTTTCAAAAGCTTGGTAGGAGGGATTATGAAACCTTCCTGAAATATAGAACTTGAAAGGGGCATAGACCCAGATGCGGAACCTCCAATATCAGAATGATGGGCTCTGTTTGCTATAAAGAACAAAAGTTCTCCCCCATGGAAAAAAGGAGCAACCAAAGTAATATCCGGCAGGTGAGTACCACCCATATACGGGTCGTTGAGAACAATCATATCCCCTTCTTCGAATTTAAATTCTCTTATTGCTACCTTAACCGATTCCGGCATAGACCCTAAGTGTACAGGTATATGAGCCGCTTGGGCTACAAGATTTCCTTTTTTATCAAATATTGCACAAGAGAAATCTCTCCGCTCCTTTATATTAGGGGAAAACGCTGTTCTTTGAAGCACCAATCCCATTTCTTCAGCTATGGAAGAGAATGCATTTTTGAAAACTTCCAACAGAATCGGAGCACTGTCCATCTTGACACCTCTTTAGGCTGTTTATACAATAATATATTGGCACGTGTGATAAAAGCTGGCGTAGCTCAGTTGGTAGAGCGCGGGATTTGTAATCCCGTGGGCGCGGGTTCGAGTCCCGCCGCCAGCTCAGGAATTGGGGCAGGATGTAAGGAGGGGTGGCCGAGCGGCCAAAGGCAGGGGACTGTAAATCCCCCGGGCTTCCGCCCTGCGCAGGTTCGAATCCTGCCCCCTCCATATAATTATGTTTATAATATATTAAACAGAAGCGGGCGTAGCTCAGTTGGTAGAGCAGCGGCCTTCCAAGCCGCAGGTCGCGGGTTCGAGTCCCGTCGCCCGCTCCATGCTTATAATCCAACAGTAAGTAAATAATGAATGAGAAAGTTAGTGTAGTTATTCCCGTTTACAATGGTGAAAAATACATAAGAAATTCTATTAAATCTGCATTAGAGCAAACTTATCCCAATGTAGAGGTTATCGTTATAGACGATGCATCTTATGATAAAACCCGGGAAATTGTTCTTAAAGAATTTGGAGATTCTGTCATTTATTATAGAAACGAAAGAAACAAGGAAAGGAGTTTTTCAAGAAACAAAGGTTTTGAACTTTCCAGCGGAACCTATGTATTTTTTTTAGATGCAGATGATGAATGGGAAAAAGATTACATAAAAGAATCTGTTGAATTTTTAAAACATTATGACATTGTTTACAGTTTTCCTAGAACTTTTATAAACAAAAATAGTTCCATTATCAGAAAATCTAAAAAATATATACCAAAAGATTTAGGTGAATTAATTTTAGGAGGAATGGTAGGATATCCTTCTGCTACAGCTTTTCGAAGGGAAAAGTTTTTGCGATATAGAGAAGATATAGTTATGAGAGAAGATTGGGAAATCTTTATAAGAGCATTCTTAGGGAATTTAAAAATAAAAGTCATTGATAATGATAAAGTAAGAATAAGGGAACACAGCCACAGGACAAGCAGAAGCTACGAATTTTACAATGCGACTAAAAAAGTCTTCTTAGAATACAGGTATAAAATTCCCACTGAATATTATCCTTACTTTGCTTTCCACTTCGCAGAGGTGGCAATGAGATTCGGTAAAGCTGCAGAAGGTTGGAAAATATTAATACCTGTACTAATAAAAAAACCGGATATTCTTAAAAATCACCGTAGGTTTCTGTCTATCTTAAAGAGAGGTTGGAGATTTAAACTTTAATAGTTAAGAGATGCTGTCAGTTTTAATAAGAACCAAGAATGAAGTAGAAAATATAGAAAGAGCTATAAACAGCGTTAAAAATTTAGCACAGGAAATTATAGTTGTAGATGATGGCTCCACAGACGGTACGGTAGAAAAGGCCAAAAGTTTAGGAGCTAAGATTTTTACTGTACAAACAAACAACACTTTTGCAGAAAAACTCAATTACGGCATAAATCTTTGTAGGAATGAGTGGATTTTTGTTCTGGATGCTGACGAAGAAGTATCGGAGGAATTGAGAGATTCAATAATATCGGAGCTTAAAAATCCCAAGTTTAAAGCCTATGAAGTTACTAGGAAAACTTATTACTTAGGTAAGTTTCTAAATCATGCTTGGTATCCTGAATGGAGATTGAGGTTATTTAAAAAAGGAACCGTTTATTTTGAAGGAGAAATACATGAAAAACCTGTTTATAAAGGGAAAATAGGTAGATTAAAAGGAGATCTTTATCACTATTCCTATAAGGATATTAAACATCAATACATAAAGACTGTAGATTATGCTAATATCATAGCTATAAATCTTTTTAAAGAGGGAAAAAGGTTTAAATTTTACAATCTGATATTTAATCCTATATGGAGTTTTACAAAAGTTTTCTTTATTAAACTCGGATTTCTAGATGGTTTTAGAGGATTTTTAGTTGCAGTATCTGCATTTATATATACATTTCTTAAATACCTATTTTTGTTAGAATTAGAACTAAAAGAAAAATACGGTGAAAACTTATGG
This sequence comes from Aquifex aeolicus, assembly GCA_015662815.1. Classification (GTDB taxonomy): domain Bacteria; phylum Aquificota; class Aquificia; order Aquificales; family Aquificaceae; genus Aquifex; species Aquifex aeolicus_A. The sequence continues at coordinate 5,813 of DQTK01000033.1, forward strand.
AAGAGAAAAAGCTCCTAGGGTATTTAGCTCAATAGAGGATATTTATATAAAACCCCAGTAAATGGATATAAGAGCTAAGTAAAAACCTAAAGCTTTTGCACTACGTACATAAG
>DQTK01000010.1 GCA_015662815.1 Aquifex aeolicus
CAGGGAACTTAATAGATTTAGAAAATGATTTGAATCTCGGTGATGAAACAAAACTTTCCGGAAAGTTAAAAATAGAACTCCCGATTTTACCCAAGCTTTACCTTCAATATACAGATATGGAATTCACCGGTAAGGGGAATCTTCAGAATATTAGATTCGGTAATTTCATATTTAACGCTTCCGTAGATTCTAAAATAACTGCAAAACAGTACGATATGGGTCTTTACTACAACATTCCCTTGGCAAAAACTCTAAGCTTTGGGACAATAGACCCTGAAATAGGGATTATTGTAAAAGTTGTAGATTTTGAGGCTACCTTAACGGGTAGTGCGAAGGAGATTAACACAGGAACTACGGGAAGTTTTACGGAAAAGTATACTAAAACAGTTCCTATACCTCTTGCATACGGATATTTAGGAATAAATTTTCCCGCTTTCTTCGGAGTATGGGGGGAGTTCAAGGGGATTAAATACAACGATAACTACTTTTATGAATATGCGGTAGCTTTACGCGTAAGACCTTTTGATTTTCAAGTAGGAGATATATTTGTGGAAGGTGGATACAGGTATCAGAGATTAAGACTTAAAGATGTAGGAGATATTAATACAGATGTAAGAGTGGGAGGATTTTTTGGAAATATAGGTGTAAGCTTTTAACGGAGGCTTGTAAATGGGACTACTCGTAGGAAAAAAAGCTTTAATTACAGGTGTTGCGAATGAAAAAAGTATAGCTTACGGAATTGCTAAATCTTTCCACAGGGAAGGAGCAGAGCTGTTATTTACCTACGGAGCTACAAAACTTGAAAAAAGGGTAAAGGAAATAGCAGAGAGCTTCGGGAGTGAACTGGTAATTAAGTGCGATGTTTCTATCGATGAAGACATATCTAGTCTGAAGGAATTCATCAAGGATAATTGGGGAAGCCTAGATATTATCGTTCATTCAATTGCTTACGCGCCCAAAGAAGAGTTCAAAGGTGGTGTAATAGATACTTCACGGGAAGGTTTCAAAATAGCTATGGACATATCTGTTTATTCTCTCATAGCTCTAACTAGGGAACTCCTTCCTCTGATGGAAGGCAGGAACGGAGCCATAATCACCCTATCCTATTACGGTGCGGAAAAGGTAGTTCCTCACTACAACGTGATGGGAATAGCTAAAGCTGCTCTGGAAAGCACAGTGAGATATCTTGCTTACGACATAGCAAAGTATGGCCACAGGATAAATGCGATTTCTGCAGGTCCTGTAAAAACTCTTGCAGCTTACAGTATTACCGGTTTTCACCTTCTTATGGAGCATACGACAAAAGTAAATCCTTTCGGAAAACCTATAACGATAGAGGATGTCGGAGATACTGCGGTATTCCTTTGCAGTGATTGGGCAAGAGGAATTACGGGAGAGGTTATTCACGTAGATAACGGATACCACATTATGGGAGTCTTCGGAAGAGAGGAGGAAATTAAAAAGAAAGTCTTCGGGGAGAAACGAAATTGAGATATTCTTAACAAGACATCCTTTCAAGGAGGTGATGTCATGAAAAAACTAATTTTAACCGGATTGTTGGTAGCAGGTGTATCTTTCGCCGCTGATGGAAGGGCAATCTTCCAATCTAAGGGATGTGCTTCCTGCCACCAAGTAGCTGTTGATACTGTAGGACCCTCCCTCAAAAAGATTGCTCAAGCCTATGGAAGTGTTGATGAACTCGTAAAGTATCTTAAGAGACAAGCTCAACCAAAGGTATGGCCCGAAAAGGCTGCTATTATGAGCGCTCAACTTGCGATGATAAAGAATCTTTCCGATGCGGAATTAAAGGCTCTTGCTGAATTTATCCTTTCCCACAAGTGATAAATTTTCCTCTCCACCGCCCTTTGGGGCGGTTATAATCCTTTAAATGGAAGAAAAGGAAGTAATCCTTACCCTATCGGAAGAGGGAACCTATAGGACTCTAATGCCTTCTGGTGAAATCCTTGTAGGAGAAAAAGCTCTAAAGCCTATGGAACTCCTTCTTGCTGCAATAGGCGGTTGTTCAGGTGTCGACGTTTATCATATTCTCAAGAAGAAAAGACAGGAAGTAAAGGATATTCAGATAAGGGTCCAAGGAAAAAGAAGGGATACCTACCCGAGAATTTACGAGGAGATAGAAATAAAGTATATAGCTATAGGAAAAGTAGAAGAAAAAGCCCTTGAACAAGCGGTGAAACTCTCGGTAGAAAAATACTGTAGTGTATTGGCTATGGTGAAAAACTCCGCAAATGTTAAATTCTCCTGGGAAGTCAAATGGGAAGAATAACCGAGAAATTTAAGGAATTACAAGCTAAAGGTGAAAAGGCTCTCGTTTCCTACCTTATGGTTGGATATCCCGATTATGAAACTTCCCTTAAAGCTTTTGAGAAAGTTTTAGAAAACGGCACGGATATTTTGGAAATCGGTTTTCCCTTTTCCGACCCGGTAGCCGACGGTCCTACGATTCAAGTAGCTCACGAAATTGCTTTAAAGAACGGTATAAGATTTAATGACGTTTTAAATCTAGCAAGGAGCCTAAGAAAAAGCTTTGAGAAAGTTCCTTTTCTATTGATGACCTATTACAATCCTATCTTCAAAATAGGCTTGGAAAAATTCTGTGAACTTTCCAAAGAAAGCGGTATAGACGGTTTTATTGTTCCTGACCTTCCTCCCGAGGAAACAGGTGAACTCAAAGGAATTATGAAGGAATATAAGCTTTCCTTAGTTCCCTTAGGAGCTCCGACGAGTACAAAAAGAAGAATTCAACTGATATGTGAATCTGCTGATGAAATGGTTTATTTCGTATCTATTACAGGAACTACCGGGGAAAGGGACAAACTTCCTTATGAAAGGATAGAGTCAAAGATAAAAGAATACAGAAGCATATGTAATAAACCAGTTGTTGTAGGCTTCGGAGTATCGAAAAGAGAACACTCTAAAAGAATAGGAGAATTCGCAGACGGTGTTGTTGTTGGTAGTGCGCTTGTTAAATTGGTAGGACAGAAAAAATTGAAGGAACTCGGACAATTAATTAAGGAATTAAAGTCGGGTCTTATGTAAATTTTTTCGATATATCAACAACTTATGAATAGGTAAGTGTATGCTATAATTTCCTTTATGCAAAATGTAGCTCGCATAGTAGAGGTTTCCATAGAGGAAGAGGTAAAACAAGCGTATATAGATTACGCAATGTCTGTAATAGTTGGAAGGGCTATTCCCGATGTAAGGGACGGTCTAAAACCCGTCCAAAGAAGAATTCTTTATTCGATGTACGAGATGGGACTCACTCCTGATAAACCCTTTAAGAAAAGTGCAAGAGTTGTAGGAGAAGTCTTAGGTAAATATCACCCTCACGGAGACCAAGCAGTATACGATGCCTTGGTTAGAATGGCTCAAGATTTTTCTATGAGATACCCTCTGATTATCGGTCAAGGAAACTTTGGTTCTATAGATGGAGACCCCCCTGCCCAGATGCGCTATACAGAAGTAAAACTATCTCCTTTAGCCGTTGAAGTGCTTGCGGATATAGATAAAAATACTGTAGATTTTCAACCAAACTTTGACGATTCCCTAATGGAACCTGAAGTTTTACCCTCTAAGTTTCCCAACCTTCTGTGCAACGGTACCAGTGGTATAGCTGTGGGACTTGCAACGTCAATTCCCCCGCACAATCTAACGGAGGTCGGTAAGGCTCTCATAGAACTTTCTAAAAATCCTGAGCTTTCGGTAGAGGAAATAATGGAAATTCTGAAAGGTCCTGACTTTCCTACGGGGGGAGTGATCGAAAATTACGAACAAGTTAAGGAGATTTATAAAACAGGAAGGGGGATAATACAAGTAAAAGGAAAGGCTCATGTCGAAAAAGTTCAGGGAGGGAGAGAGAGAATAATAATCACCGAAATACCCTATCAAGTCAATAAAGCTGAACTAATTAAAAAAATTGCGGATAACGTAAGAAATGGAAGGATTAAGGAAATTTCCGATATAAGAGATGAAACTGATAAAGAAGGTATAAGGATAGTAATAGAACTCAAGAGAGATGCTAAAGGTGAACAAGTTCTGGAAAAACTCTACAAGTATACTCCTTTAAAGAAAGGTTTTCCGGTAAACCTCGTGGTGTTAATAGATAAAGAACCCAAGCTTGTGAATATAAAAGAACTCTTAAGACAATTCATCAAGCACAGACTAGAAGTAATTCTCAGGCGTTCTAAATTCTTCCTGAAAAAAGCTCAAGAAAGATTGCACATAGTTGAGGGTCTATTAAAAGCGGTGAATTTTATAGATGACATTATCGAAAGAATAAGAAAATCTAAAGATGTTTCAGAGGCAAGGAGATTCTTAACCGAAGAATTCGGTTTTACGGAAAAACAGGCTCAAGCGGTACTGGATTTAAGGCTTCAAAGACTCACTTCTCTCGAAAGAGAAAAGCTTCTAAAAGAGCAAAGGGAACTGAAGGAAAAAATAGACTATTACAAGAAACTGGTACACAGTGAAGAAGAAAGAATAAAGGTTTTTATTCAAGAAACTGAGGAATTAATAAAGAAATACGGCGATAAAAGAAGAACCTTTATCCAAGGATTCGGTAAAAGCTTAAAAGAAGGAGCTATCACAGTAGCAATACTCCAGGATGGAACTATAATACCAATAGACGAACTTCCTCCGGAGAATGCTCCCGTTGTAAACATACTTAAAGTTCCCTTCACGGAAGGTCTTTTCCTCGTATCCAATAAAGGAAAGATTTACTGGGTTGCAGGTTCACAGGCACTCCAAGGGAGCAAGGTATCCCTTAAATCTTCGGAAGAAAAGATTATAGGAGCTTTCATAAGGGAACAGTTCGCAAATAGATTGCTTCTTGCCACAAGGAAAGGATTTGTAAAGAAAATTCCCTTGGCAGATTTTGAGTATAAAGCTCAGGGAATGTCCATAATAAGACTCGTCGAAGAGGATGAAGTTGTAACCCTTGCACGTTCCATAGACGAAACGGATTTACTCCTTTTTACCGAAGGAGGTAGAGTTGCAAGATTCGGCGTGAGGGAAGTCCCTCCTGCTACTCCCGGAGCTAAAGGGGTTCAGGGTATAAAACCGGAAAAGAAGGATAGCGTATCGGGTTTAAGAGTATGGAATGGGGAACCTTATCTGTTGGTAATTACCGCGAAGGGAAGGGTAAAGAAGATATCTGAGAAGGAAGTGCCTAAAACCAACAGAGGTGTAAAAGGAACGGATATTTCGGGGACAAAGGATAAGCTTATAGACGTAATACCCGTAAGTAAAGAGGTAGAATTACTGATAACTACAAAGGAAGGAAAGGCCTTTTACGATAAAATTTCCGAAGATAAAATACCTCTTTCTATGAAAAAAAGTATTCCCAGAACACGTTGGAAACTCGGAGAAGACGAGATAATAAGAATTGTCGTGAAAAACTCTAAATGAATGTAGTAATCTCTATGGAAACTTGGGATATAGACGATACCCTTATGCTTCTCTTTCTTCTGCATTATCATTTGAAAGGCAAAATAAACATTATCGCTGTAGAAATAGACAGGGGTACACTGTTCCAGAATAACTATGTAAACTATATTCTCAGAAGAGTTGAAGTTGAAATCCCTCTTTTTTCAAGGAATATCCCAGAAGATAGCGAAGAAATACCGGATTATTACTATGATTTCTTTGAAAATTTGGAGAGAAAGGAACTCAGGTTAAGGTCGCGGGAAGACCTTATAGATTCACTAAGAGGAAGAAAATTTAAGCTTCTGGTAGGAGGAAGTCTTAATTTAATTCCTTTTCTTTTAAAAGAAGGAATTTATCCGGAGGAAATATTTATACAGGGCGGTTTTGCGGGAAGAAATATAACCGGGGAAACCAATAAAAAATTCGGGAACAGAGTTTTCAATGCCACCTTTAATTTCAATAAAGATTTAAAATCTACAGAAGAGTTTTTTAGGTTAAAGGAAAAAATAAATATACCGACTTATTTGATTTCAAAAAATGTAAACCATTTAATTTTGGTGAGGTACGAGGAAGTTTTAAACATAGCGCCGGAGACAAAACCTCAGGAATTTTACTTAGAAATCCTGAGGAAATATTTGAAGGTTTGTAGAAGAGAAAAGAGCTTACACGATGTATACGCAGCTGTAGCAATGTTTAAAAGAGATTTATTTCTTTGGAAAGAAGTGAAACCTGTTTTTAGAGAGGGAAAGAAATTCAGAGAGTGGGGAGCAGTAGAAGCGAAAAGCAATACATGGATAACCGTCAAAGCCAAAGACGGAGAAATAAAGAGATACGTTCTCTTCAGAGAAGAGTTTTAGTCCTTGTAATACTCTTCAAAGGCTATCCACGTTTTGGGGATTCTGAACTTTAAATTATCCCACTCTTTCATATATCTTCTTCTCTTTTCTGCAGCACGGTTGATAGATTGCCCCAATGTATCCATTGACTCCTCTTCGTACTCCTGAATTTCTCCTTCCAGTATAGCCCTGCCCGCCATATCTCCGGTTAGGACTGCATTTGCAATTCCACCTCCGGTAATGGGATGGCAAAAACCTCCGGCATCTCCGACAAGCAAAACTCTGCCTCTTACTGGCTCTATTACTCCTTCTCCGGGAATAAATCCTCCTGTCCTGCCGAGGATTGGTTTTATATAAATGAAATCTTCCAGTTCCTTAACAAACTTGTTTAAAACTTCAACGACGTCGAGCTTATAATCCAGGTCTATGCCCACACCTACGTTCGCGACATCTCCCTTAGGAAAAATCCATCCGTATCCACCGGGAATATAATCTCTAAAGAATATGAGAAGGTCCCTCAGTTTTTTCTTTAACCTTAATGTATACTGTGCTGTAATTAAAAAGTTCTTTGTATATTCTCCCGTCAACCTCGCAACAGTGGAACGTGCTCCATCTGCTCCGATTAGAGAGTTTGCTGAAACCTTTAGCATTTCATTTTTTCCCAAATCTTTTAAAAACACAAAATTACCATCAAAGCCTATAAATTTGGTTTTTAGCATAAGCTCGGCTCCCTCTTTAGTGGCAAGCCCGGCTATTTTTTTATCCCACAGGGTTCTGTTCAGAATAAAGCCTTCAGAATACATGGTTGTTATCTCACCCCAGGGTGTAAAGTGAACCATATTATTGACTTTCTGTACTATAGTTTCGGGAGAGAAAAATTCTGGAAATTTGTAATACAACTGCACAGGGACAAATTCCGCACACTGAACCGGATAACCTACTTCCTTTCTTGAATCCACTAATAGAACTCTAGCACCCTCTTTGGCAAGTGTATAGGCAGCAGTAGAACCTCCGGGACCAGCTCCTATAACAACGACATCGTAGTGCATAGGATAAATTTAGCCTCTTTTAATTAGATTTTCATAGCTTAGTATAACTTCATTTTGCACACCGCTGAACTTCTTTGTCTTTATCCTTGTTCTCTTTATTAAGTTTTTGTTTCAAGGATTTTGCCGGTTTAAAAACGGGCACATACCTTTCCCTTATGTACATCTCTATACCGGTTCTTGGATTTTTTACAAATCTGCCGGGTTTTCTTTTTAGTTTAAACGTACCAAAACCCCTTATCTCTACTTTTTCACCATTTAGAATGCTTTCTTTCATTATTTCAAAAGTAGCATTTACTATAAGAACAGCCTTCTTATATGAGATGCCTTTCCTCTTTGCAAGTTCCTTTGCTATATCAGACTTGTTCACTTTTCTTCCTCCACGTAAACGGTCCTTACACGCTTTGTAGTCCCTTTAGCCGTAAGCCTATTTTCTTTCCTATAAAGGAAAATTTCATCAGCTTCAAGTATACGGTTTCCTTCCACAATTCTTGCATTTCCCTTCATATAGATTACATCCCTTTGCATATCGTACTCAACGTAATCAGCATAAGATCTTCTACTATCTTCTATAACTTTTACTTTTCCCTTTGCGATTATCTTCAAAGGTTTGCCGTCTTTATCCAAAATTATAATAACTTCGTCGGCTTTAAGAATCGAAGAACCTCTTATAAGTTTGACATTACCTTTATAGATAAGTTTGTCGTTGGAGAACTCTAAAATGTTTGCCTCACCTGTAATCGATTGGGAAAACCCGAGAGCTATAAAACTAAGGAGTACTATGAATACTTTTAACCTCATCAATAATTACCTTAAAGGGTTTGAAGAAGATTTTAAAGCCTTTTCCCTTTATAA
>DQTK01000008.1 GCA_015662815.1 Aquifex aeolicus
AAATCCTGATTTACTCCTTAACTTTTCATGCGTGGCAAGACAGTATGTCCTTGAGGATAAAAGGGAGTACGAAAACGAGATAATTTCTCAGATGCTGGATGCTCCTCTTTTCGGTTTTTCCACTTACGGAGAATTAGGTCCCGATAAATATTTTAAAAAGGTAAAACTTTACAACGAGACTGCAACATTAGTAGCATTAAAAGAAAGGAGTTAAAAATGAGAGAAGAAATAAAGTTAAAACTCCTTATGAACATTATTGATGAAATTACAAGAAAATACGATGAACTTTTAAAAACTTATGAATATCTTGCACACAAACTTGAACTTAAAGCATACCATGACCCTTTAACAGGGTTGTTTAATAGAAATAGTTTAAAAGGTTTACTCAAAATGGAGATTGACCATTCAAAGATTCTGGAAAATTACAAAGTAGGAGTTCTTTTCATAGACTTGGACAATTTTAAAAGGGTAAACGATACTTTAGGTCATAGCGAAGGGGATAAGGTTCTAAAGAAGGTTTCGGAAATTATAAGGGAAAGCATTAGGGATGAAGATATTCCCGTAAGATACGGCGGAGATGAGTTTGTGATAATTTTAGAAACAAAGGACAAGAACATAAGCTACACAGTTGGTGAACGTATAAGAAGGAGAATCGAGGAGACCTTTTCGCAATACGGACTTTCGGCAAGTTATGGGGTTGCCATTTTCCCGGATGATTCCGAAGATATCGAAGAACTGATAGACATAGCAGACAGAAGGATGTACGAAATGAAGAGAAAAAAGAAGACTAGATTCCCGGTGGTATCTTGAAAGGAACATTCATAAGAGGATTTTCTTCTTCCTGTTTTACAATTATTGCATAAACCCCAAAGCAGTATTTACCTATTTCCACAACTCTTACAACCCTCACTCCTGCATCTTCCAAAATTAAACCTACTTCCCATTCAGAATAAACCTCTTCCGGTGGAGGACCTTTATCCCTTTCCTCCTTTTTCCAATCTATAATTGCAAGATAGGCAAACGACTTAGAAACTCTCTTTAGTTCTTCCAAGAATTTTAATGGTTCGGAAAGTTCATGAAAGGTAAAAGCTATGTATATAAAGTCTACCGTATTATCCTGTAAAGGTATTTTGTTTTCCTCGGACTTTAAAACTTCCACATTTGTGAGGTTAAGTTCCTCTACCTTCTTTTTTGCATAATTTACCATTTCATCCTGAATATCTATCGCGTATACTTTTCCCCTTTCTCCTACAAATTTTGAGAGGTAAGGTAGGTAAAAACCTGCTCCGGTACCAATATCTAGGGCAGTCATTCCTTCTTTGAGCCCGAACTCCTTTAAAACTTTTTCCGGGTCAAAGAGTTCCAAACGTGAAGGGTCATCTAACTTTTTTATCTTTGAAGGGTCAAATTTGTGAGCCATACTAATATTATTAGTTGTAAGCCACCTAAGTATCAATGATGCGAGAACCTGTTTAAAGAACCGAACTACTTTTGGGAAAGTACTTAGGCTAAGTGGATTATTGAACTTAAGAATAAATCACATTAAGATAGGTCCCTACACCTTTTCCGAACTGGATTTTTTTACCCAATTCTTTTAAGGCAAGTTCTATAGAGGAAATAGCTTGAACCATATCGAGGTAATCCATTCCCATATGGGAGATTCTAAAGATTTTACCCTTAACCTTTCCTTGTCCACCCGCCAGTCTGATACCCATAGAGAGCAACACCTTTCTGAGCTTATCCGCTTCAATTCCTACAGGTGGAAGTGCAGCAGTAAGAGATATAACGGGGTTTTCAGGAAACACTTTACAACCTAACTCCTCAAGGGCTCTGCGCACACCTTCCGCCATCTTTGAATACTTCCTTTCCAGCTCCTCAATACCGACTTCAAGCATAATTTCCAGAGCTTCTTTTAGGGCAAGAATTAGAGTAATTGCCGGTGTATAAGCGGTTTGTCCCTCCTTTTGCTTCTCTACTTCCTTTTTTACAGAAAAATAGTAAGCCCTATTGTTTAATTTCCTTTCCGCCTTTTCTGAAAACCATAGTATAGAGAGGCCCGGGGGCAACATGAAAGCCTTCTGAGAGCCACCGACTATTACATCGATTCCCCATTCATAGGGTTTTATATTGTAAACACCGAGAGCTGTAATAGCATCTACAACTAAAAGGATATCCTTATTCTTAGTTATCTCTCCTATGGCTTTTACATCGTGATATGCACCTGTGGAACTTTCTGACATCTGAAGGAGAATTCCTTTAACGTCGGGATGTTTCTTTATTACATCTTCCACAGCTTCCGGGTCTACACTTTTTCCCCATTCAATCGAAAGTTCGATTACATCAAGTCCCCAACACCTACCAAGTTCAGCCCACCTTTCTCCGAATTTTCCTCCTACAACAGCTACTACCTTATCACCAGCTTTAAAGAAGTTTTGAACGGAAGCCTCCATAGCCCCCGTGCCGGACGAAGCAAAGAATACAAAATTTTCAGAAGGATTACTAATTAGCTTTTTAAAAAGCTCCCTTGTTTTTAAAAAGGCTTCTGTAAACTCCTTGGTTCTATGGTGAATTATCTGTTTACTTAAAGCTTCCCTTATCCTATCGGGAATTTCAACAGGACCGGGAGTAAAGACCCTTTCACCTTTAAAGTTATAAAACTTCATACTATCTCCAAACCTGAGAAGATGAAACTTATTTCGTATTGCGCACTTTCAGAAGAGTCAGAAGCGTGAATAGCATTCTTTCCCTTATCCGTACCGAAAAGAGCTCTTATAGAATTAGGAGCTACCTTTCTCGCTTCTTCGCTATCGGTAGGTCCGATAATTTCCCTTACTCTTTTTATAGCATCTTCACCTTCTAAAACTGCTGCAACCACAGGACCCGAAGACATAAACTCTACCAGTTCCTGATAAAAAGGTCTTTCTCTGTGAACGTAATAAAAATCTCCTGCCTTTTCAGGAGTAAATCTGAACATCTTCAGAGCTTTTATTTGAAAACCCTCTTGAATAAACCTATCGAGAATTTTTCCCAGCGCTCCTTTATCCATAGCATCAGGCTTAACTATTATTAGTGTTCTTTCTACAGCCATTTATACACCTCCGAGTCTTGCAAGTTTTTCAAGTTGAGTTTTAATAGAAGTATCGAGTACGTAAGCTTGTGTTTTAAAGATAAACCCTCCTATTAGGGAAGGGTCTTCTTTAATTTCTATCTCAATATCCCTGTTTAAGAATTTATTAATAGATTTTTTAATTTTCTCTATGGTTCTCTTATCCAGTTTTCTTGGGATTATAAGTTCCCCTTTAAGCATTCTCATTAACTTTTCAAGTTCAAGTTCGTAAAGTCTCTTTATCTCAGGTATAAGAGACATGGCATTTATATCCACGAGATATTCAAGAACTTCTACAACTTCCTTAGGAGCTCCCCGTTTCTTAGCAAGATAATCAAGAACCTTTATTTTTTCCTTTCTATCGATTTGAGGAGAGAGGAAGAAATTCCTTATAATTTTGTCCTTCCTATAAGCTGAACTCAGGATTCCGAGGAACTCATCCACCTTAAGTATGATTTCTTTCTCCTTGGGGATTTTTTTCACTAAGAGTCTTACAGCTTTTCTCGCTAACTCTCTTCTCTTAAACATTCTTCTCCTCCAGGAGTTTTAACTGGGTTTCTATGTATTTTTTCTGAACATCGCCCTTTTTAAACTCTTTTACAAGGAGTTCCTTCGCAATCTCCTCCGCCTTCTGGATTCCGTAAAGTGCCAGCTCCCTTTTAGCTCTATTGAGTTCTATTTCGATAGTTTCTTTTGCCCTTTCTTTTACCCTTTGAGCCACTTCTTGAGCATGTTCTATTATTCTCTTCTTTTCTACCTCAGCAGTCTCCTTGGCCAGTTTTTCGTATTCTTCCGCTTTCTTTTTTGCATTCTCAAGTTCTTCCTTAGCCTTAGCAAGTTCTTCTTTTGCCATAAGGAATTCCCTTTCGGAGCTTACCAAATTATCAATTATTGAGTTGTAGAATCTTTCAAAAGCTTCCGTGATGGTCTTTTTACCGAAAAAGTAAACTAAACCTAGGAAAGCCAAGATATTTAGCCCTTTCCAAATTAGCTCTCCTGCGGAGTGCCCGCCGTGTCCGCCTTCTCCTGCAAAGGCTACAGCTCCTAAGCTAATTAAGATTCCCAGAACCTTACCCATCATGCTGCCTCTCTCAAAATTTTCTTAACAATGCTCTTAGCTATACCGGCAACAGATTTTTCAAGCTTCCTCTTTTCTTCTTCGAGGTTTTTCCTGATTTCCGCAACAGCCTTTTTAATTTCTTCTTCCGTTTGCTTTTCCGTTTCGTCAATTAACTCTTTAGCTTTAGCTTCAGCTTCCTTTCTTGCGGATTCAATTATACTATCGGCTTTCGTTTTGGCTTCTTCCAAAATTTTTGCGGCTTCATCCAGATACTTCTGGGCTTCTCTCCTCAGTTTTTCCGCTTCTCTGAGATTTTCCCTTATAAGCTCATCTCTTGATTCTATTACGTCAGAATAGGGTTTTACGTATATGTTGTTGAGAATTAAAAGAAATATTATGAATACTGCCAACTGGACCAGTATAGTTGCGTTGGGCATCACTCCTATGTCCATCAGCTTCCTCCGCAAAACAATTATAGCAGAACTTACTCTTTCCTCAAAACTTCTATAACTTTCTCCTTCGAAGCTTTTACTGAAGGGATTATTGAAGATAAAAGAGAAAGTATAAAGGTACCTAAAAGTGTAGATATGACATCCTTTAGTTTTATATGAACGGGAATATAATTCATCATGTAAACCTCTTCGGATACCCTTATCAGCTTGTATTTGTTGATAAAATGGGCTAGAATATAGGCATTCAGCACGCCGCATAACGCTCCTACTATTCCAATACTTATACCCACAATGAGAAATATGAGTAGTATTTCTTTTTGCTTCATACCGAAGGTTTTGAAGATAGCTATATCTTTAACCCTTTCTTTCACTTTAACGAAGAGCAAGCTCGTAATGTTAAAAGAGGCTACAAGAACCATTAAAAGTAGAATGAAAAATAACCCAAGTTTTTCCAGTTCCAGGGCGTCAAATAAGGGTTTATTTAGGTCTATCCAAGAACGTATTATTACACTATCTCCTAGACTTTCAATAAGTTTTTCCTTTACTTCATTGGCTTTATAGGGATTTTCAAGGTAAACTTCCGTGAGATTCACGGCGTAGTCCCTTTTGAAAAATTCCCGGGCATCCGCCAAATCAATGTATATAAATGCAAAATCCTTATCGTAGGCACCGGTGTGGAATATACCTCCCACTTTAAACTTTCCCACCTTGGGTATAATCCCCGTGGGAGTCCTTATCCCGAAAGGGGAAATTAAGTTAACTTTACTTCCTATTCTGGCTGTGAGGACTTCCGCTATTCCTTTTCCAATAATAATCCCTTCTATATTTCCTTCTTCAAGGAAACTTTTAATAAATTTCCTGAAGTTCTCATCTGTGTAATCTACGGCCTTTATACTTACACTCTGTATCACTTCGCCGTTTGAGATGAAAGCGTTAAATATTTTAAAGTTAAAAAAAGTTTTTATGTCTTTGGTTGTGGAGAGAACAGAGTTTATTCTGTTTTCTTCCGAATCGGAGTAGAGAGTAATGACTATATGGGGAGTAGTGGAAAGGATTTTGTTTTTGAGTTCATCTTGAAATCCGGAGAAAACTCCCAGCGTGAGGAGTATTGCGGAAACACTTAAAAATATTCCGAAGAAGGACATAAAGGAAATAATTAAGGAAGTCCCCCTTGAGCTAAAAAGGTATTTGATAGCTATTTTCAGATATAACCTCATAGCATTTTCAAGGCTTTTATAATTTCTTGCTGTCTTTCTAAAACGTATCTCCTTACTTTATCTTTGTCCTTTTCCGAGTATTCCACTTCAAAACCTATTCTTATGTAAATTCCTTCCTCCGAAATATTTAAGTTTCTTACTCTACCTTTCGCGTGAGCTTTACCGTATTTGGGCAGGTAAACGTAAAGGTCAAACCAGGAGGAGGGTCTTTTTTGTATAAGTTCTATTACATCACTCGATGCAGGTGTGTCTTTTTCGAGAATCACTCCCACTCCCGTTTCGCTTATATCTTTTGCCATAACTTTGAGCTTGTAGCTGTCTACAGTAAACTCAACTATTACTGGATTTGCAGGGTCGGGTTCAACTCTTACGGTTCTCCTTTTTATAAATTCCGGTTGTTCTCTTAGTTCTTTAAATTCAACCACCAAGTCTCCTGAATTGCTTACTACTTTACCGTAAGCGTATCTATTTCCCGTATTTATATAAACCTCCGTTCCCGGATTGAAAGCACCTTTGAATATGCATCTCCCCCAAGAAAATCTAAGCAGGTTTGAAGTTTTATCTATCCAGGAAAGGGAAAGCTGAGTTTTTACAGGAAGCTCTTTAAATTTCGTTGCTATATGATACTTCTTCCCTACTTTAAATAACCTATCTAATTCAGACATCATTCCTTTAAATTTTAAAGTTTTTTCCACAATATATAGGATTCAGAAACAAAACTGAGTGAAACTTTGCAAAAGTTGTAATCGTCAAGCCATTCTTCCTTTAATTGGCTTCCCTTAAGGATGAAAACGTATTCGTCAGTCAGACTTTCCATGAGTTCCTTCACATCTTCAAACTTCCCGAGGGCTCTTGCTACGCTTACATCAAATTTTCTATCCAGTTTTTCCGCTCTTTCACAGACAACCTCGTAGTCCTCATTTATCTTTACTTTGATGTACTCTAAAAAAGCACATTTCTTTGCAACCGCCTCAACGAGTGTCAACTTTATATCTTTCAGGTATATTTTTAAAGGAATTCCGGGAAATCCAGCACCTGAACCTACATCTACAAAATGTTTTCCCTTCCATTCAAACTCTATGCTTTCAAAACACCTTACTAGGCTTACGCTATCTATAAAATGTCTCTTTATCACCTTTTTAGGTTCTCTTATGGCAGTAAGATTGTGAACTTTGTTCCACTTTAAAAGTTCCCGGAGATATACATTAAATTTTTTTGCCTGCTCGTCATCCAGTAAAAACCCTTCTTTTTCAAATAGATTTTTAATCTTCTTTAACATCTCTTAGCTTCAAACGCAACTTTACTTTCCCATAAATAATTATCTCCCCGGGAATGTTTCTGTTTTTTAAGCCCTTCTTTATGACGATTTTCTTAATTCTTTTACTGTTTGTCGGAAAAACTTCCATGAATGCACCTTTGTCCTTTACTTTAAAAAGATTTGCACCTTTTATACTTCCCTCCTTGATAAATTCAATTACCAAAGGTAGCCACGGTTTTTTTCTATATATATCTTCTCTCTTAAATATTCTTTCCTTATTCTTTTCCCTCTCATATAAGAACATTTCATTTCCTTTTTGGATGAATTTGAAATCGTAAGTATACAACCATCTTATGCCTTTCGATGTTTTGCCTTCGGCGTAAGTTTCATTGTCTTTCAGTTGTATTTTTACATTTCCGACTTTAAAAAAATAAAGGTATACATCGTAAATTATGGTTTTTGAAAAGCTGAAAGAGAAAAGCAGAAGAATTATTAGAGGTATTTTCATATCTCACCCATCATTTTCAAAGCTCTTTCCACAGCGTAAACGGGGTTTTCACTTTGGGTAATTTCCCTTCCTATTACTACTATGTCCGCTCCTTTCATTTTTGCCTCCTCGGGAGAAAGAACCCTTTTTTGGTCCTGGGTTTTATCTTTATCAATCCTTATCCCCGGAACTACAGCTAAGAAATCTTTAGGTATATTGGCTTTTAAAAGCTCCACCTCCTCTCCCGAACAAACTACCCCGTCAACTCCAATTTCTATGCCAAGTTTTGCAAGGTGCAGGGCAAAGCTTCTTATATTTTCAAAGGAGCTTCTTAGAAAGTTAATATAACTCTCGTCGTGGGATGTGAGAATTGTAACACCTAATAACTTCAGATTTCCCTTAACCTTAACAGCTTCTTGAATCATTCTCTCTCCGCCGAGTAGATGGATAGTTGTGTAATCTACTCCGAGTTCCCTAATTTGGTCTACAGCAAGACCTACAACAGAGGGTATGTCGTGGAGTTTTAAATCTAAAAAAACCTCGTAAGGGAACTTTTCTTTTAATTCCCTGACTACATCACCTCCTCTTTCTAAGTAAATTTTGTGACCTATCTTAAGGACTAAAGGGTATGATTCAAAGAAATTGTATAAATCTTTTACTATCCTCAGTGCCTTCTCCCATGGGGTATCTAAGGCTATACAAATTTTTACCATAAGTTTATAAGTTTACATACTTGTTGGCTTTTTCCATAACACTTTTTACGTAGTCCCAATTATCCGCTCTGATGCCGTTGTAAGCTTTTACGGCAAGTTCCCAACTGCCGTATCTTTTGAAGTTTTCTTTCAAAATTCTTACACCTAGCTCGATATTCAGTTCTATATCGTAAAGCTCTTGAGGTGATTTTATTCCGTATTCCTCCATCAACCTTTTGTTATGGTGAAAGTTTATCTGCATAACTCCCATATCCTCCGTTCCATCCTTGTTTTTATTGTAGGCTTTAGGGTTGAAATTGCTTTCTTTTTCTATTATTGCAAGAACTAGGTTTAAAGGAACTCCATACTCTTGAGCTTTTTTCTTTGCAACTTCTTTTATATATTCCTCAGTAATTACGGCCTTAACAGGAGTTGAGTAAAAATTTACTACTTTCACAGGGGTTTTTCGGGGTTTATAGGCCTTTACATAGGAGTAAAAATCTCCTCGAATATGCTTTTCTCTGGTTATCTTAAGAGGTATGTATCTTGAAAAGAAATTCTCTATTTTCATCCTTAAAAATTAAATTTAAGCTAAAAGTTTCTACCGAGCTTTTCGTATATTTCCCTAAGGGGAATTCTATAGTATATCGGTCTTCCGTGGGGGCAAACATGGGGGTTTTCTAACCTTTGCCATGCTTTTATAAGTTCCCTAACTTTTTCCTCGGAAAGTTTCTGACCTCCTTTGACGGAAATCCTGCAGGCTAAATCTTCGTTTCCCAGTTTTTCGTAGTTAATCCTTTCATCTAGCAGATGCTGGTCAATGAAGTACAAATATTCCGAATCCTTTACCAGAATAAAGGTATCCTCTAATTGTCCTACAATCTCGTAGGTAGGTGAATAAGATGCTCTAGATTGAGAAAGCTTGGGAAGAGCTATTAAGGGGTTGTTTTTTCCCGCTAAAGATTTTATAAGCTCTAAAAATTTCCTTTCTTTTAGAACCTTTGCTTCCTTTTTCTTAGGGTGAACGTTGAAATCTACCATAAAAGGTGGCATTTCTGCATACAAAACCACCAGGGTTTTATAACCGAAAACTTTTCTAATGTATTCTTTGAAATTCTTGTTATGAACAGGTCTTTTATTTATAAATAAAAAGTACTTACCTTGTTTCTGATTTCTTGCTACGAAAACTCTCAGCACTATTCCTTCTCTTTCTTCTGTAATTTCCTCAAAACTTTTCGAAAATACTTCCTCTACTCGGGTTTTTAAGTCTCCCCTTTTCAGATTTAATACCTCTCTACCCTCTGAGAAAAGGAGAAATCCAACTTCCGGATTTGTGAGGGCATACTCTTTTACAAGCTCTTGGATTTTTCTCCTTTCGGTATCTTCCTTCTTTAAAAATTTCCGCCTTGCAGGCATGTTAAAAAACAAATCCCTTACTTCTACTTCCGTACCCACAGGCATTCCGGCTCTTCTTACGCCTTTTACGATTCCCCCCTCTACCTCTATTTCTTTTCCCTCCTTTTCCTGAAAATACCTTGAACGAAGTTTGAGCTTACTTACGCTTGAAATGGAATAAAGAGCCTCTCCTCTAAAACCGTAAGTTGTAATGTTTAGCAAGTCTTTTTCACTTTCTATTTTACTCGTAGCACCTTGAAGTATTACCTTTTCTACATCTTCCGGATGTATACCTGTTCCGTTATCCTTTATACGGATTAGCTTTTTTCCACCTTTTGATATCTCAATCTCTATACGGGATGCATTTGCATCTAATGAGTTCTCCACTAATTCCTTAACTACATCTACCGGGGATTCCACAACCTCTCCCGCGGCAATCTTCCTCTTTACCTCGGGCGGAAGAATTTTTACAAACATCAGATTATTAAAAATTAGTTCCTAAGAAGAGAGAAGAAAGGAGGCAGATAGGGTGTTTTTAAAAGTAGGTAATTTCACTCTCCTCCGTACTCTACACTCTCTATTTCTTCCATAAATTGCTCTATAGCAAAGGTTAAAAATTCCTTAATTTCTTTAACATCCTTCTTTAAAATTTCCGGTGAAATTTCTATTTTCTTTTCAAAAACATCTCCATCTACCGTTTTGTATATTACTTTTACATAAGGATACTTTGGAGTGTATCCCGGAGTAATATCTATTTCACAACCCTCATCCTTAGCTACATCGTCAAAACAGACATCTATCTCTATATCAGGTTCCACCATTAAATCTTCAATCTCCTCCGCAAGTTTTTTTAACTTTTCAATCTCCTCATTGCTTAAAGTCATAAACCACCTCCTTCACTTAATAAAAGTTGAATAAAAAAAAGGAAAAGGGATTTAAGATTTGGCTGTAGCCTTGGGTGTAACCATTACCATTTCTATGCAGTGCCTCTTCAGTAGATCCGAGCAAACGTAAACACAAATTTCACAACCTTTACATCTGTCATACCAGACCCAAGCACTATTAGTGCCAGATTTAAAGTTCAAACAGTTGGGTTCGGGACAAAAGAGAACACACTGTTTACAATTATACTTAGCGCATTCGTTTTCCTTGACATCAGCTACAAAATACATCTATGTTTACCTCCTCAGGTTTTTACCTCTTCTGTTTCCGTCTCTACCCAACCGTTTTCTTCGGCGAGTTTTATCGCGTACTTTATAACTTCCATATTCTTCGCAAGGAGTTCTTGTTTTTTCTTGAACTTCTTTTCAATTGCAGAGTCAAGAGCTGTTGTACCACCTGAGGCTACGAACGTACCACCTAAGAATCTTTCTATGAGTGCCTTCTCTATATGTTCGAGATTTACCAATCTAGTAATTCCGAAGAAGAGTCCTATCATAGCCATATTTGTAGCGAGTTCCGTTCCCGCTATATCCCGAGCTATTTGAGTAGCCGGAATCATATAAACCCTTGCATTTAAATCTTCAAGAACTTTCTTATCTTCATCGGTGATTATATCAACATCGGAGTTAATAATAACCATACCGTTCTCTTTTAGACCGGAGTAGAAGGGCATTGTGTAAGATTTACCGTGGGTAATAACCTGAGGGTGGTAAATCATTATAACGTTTGGATAAACAACTTCACCAACTTCGTAGATAGGCTGATCAGAAACTCTAACGTAAGCTTCAACAGGAGCCATTCTCTTCTCAGAACCGAAGAAAGGAACGAGAGAGGCGTATTTTCCAGCAGCAGACATAGCATTACCTAAAATGTGGGCGGAGGTAACGACCCCCTGCCCGCCAACACCGGCAATTCTTATGTTATATCTTTTCATTTTTTAACCTCCTGCTTTTCCTTCCTTTCGAGCTCTTCGAAGAATTCTTTTACCTCATCGGTCATCCATTCGTAGAACTTAAAGTCCTGCTTTTCCCTTTTTCTTGCATCAGCGAGAACTTCTCTGGTAGGAATTGAGTATTCGATGTTACATGATGTGTAAGCATGGATAAATGTGGGTCCGAAGTGTCTTGCGGCAAGAATAGCCCTCCTTATTGTCTTAGCTATCCTCTTGGGATTAGTAGGTGATATTCTTGCAACGTAAACACATCCTGCAGTTTTAGCAAGTTCTACTGCATTAATCTTGTCAAATTTCTTCCCGAGAGGTGCCATTTTGAGTTGAAGTCCTTTAGGAGACATTCCGCTTTCCTGTCCACCGGTGTTTCCGTATACTTCGTTGTCAACCATTATAGTTGTGAATTTTTCCCTTCTGAACCATGAGTGCATTGTCATACCAAAACCGATATCTATGAGGCCACCGTCTCCAGCTATCACTACGACATCCTTAACTTTGTCGGGAAATCTTATAGAAAGAGCCCTCTTAAGTCCTGAAGCAACTGCATTTGTATCACCATAATTTCCGTATACGAAAGGTACTGCCGCTTGGGACAGTGCGAGTCTTGCACATCCTGCTGTTCCGAGAACTATTGTATCTTCCGGATTGGGGAGAGCTGCGTAGAATACCCTTATGAAGTAAGCCATGTAACATCCGGCACACATCGGGTGTTCTTCTACGAGTTCTTTGAATTGGCCCATTTGCATTACGTCCAATTGTTTTCCGAAGGGGCCGTACTTAACCAAGTCTACGTAGTCCCTGGGCATGTATTTTTCAAAACCCGGAGAAATTCTTACATATTCCAATCCCATAGATATACCTCCTTAAGATTTTTAAACAACGGTTTTCCTTTCCTTTTTAATGCCGAAGGCTTTATAAATTTCGTCCATGATAAGTTCAACCGGTAGAGTCATACCACCGTAAACTCTGGGACCGTCTACAACTATTCCACTGTTAGGTATTGCAGCCTTAACTTCTTTTGCTAACCATCCCACGATGTTGTGTTCGGGAACTATTACAGTTTTCGCGTTCTTGAGGACTTCTCTTAGTTCATTCGTTGGGAAAGGTCTGAGAGATTTTATCTTTACAAGACCTACATTTAAACCTTCCATGGTAGCATATCTTTGGGCTTCTCTACCTTGGGCTGCCGCACATCCGGAAGCAACTATAAATACTTCTGCATCTGGATTAACAACTTCTATAAGACCACCGAGATAATGTTTTATCCATTTGACTGCTCTTCTATTAGCAGACCAAATTTCCTGTTGCCATACTGCGTGAATTAGGTAGCTCATAAAGTTTGATTTTTGAACCGGAGCATCCCTCTGAATTCTTGCAGGTGGAATTTCACAGTCTGTTGGAGGAACCGGAGCTTTGTATGGATCTCTCGGAGGTAGTTTCATATCTTCGGGAGGAAGATCTACGTATCCCTTAGCGTGTGTTACGAAAAATCCTTCTGTAGCAACAACTACGGGTAGGTAAACGTCTACCTTTTCGGAAATTACAAAGCCTGCCAATGTGAAATCAAAAACATCCTGTTGATTTTCAGCATGGAAAACTATTAAACCAGAGTTTAACAGGTAAGCTATCTCAACGTTATCAGGCTGGATAGATAAGGGAGCGTTTACAACCCTTGTCATTATTCCCAATACTGCGGGAATTCTGTGTCCCGGCCATGATACTATAGCTTCGAGTCCTCTGAGTAGTCCGGGACCTGATGTTGCGGTAAATGCCCTCGCTCCACCTCTTACCGCTCCGGCAATAGCAGACATTGCTCCGTATTCTTCTTCTGCTCTATAGTAATCCTTAATATATCCTTGGGCATAAAGATCTCCAACGAGGTGCATTGTCTCGGATTGGGGAGTAATTGGGTAAGCTATAGCGATGTCAACGTTAGCTCTCTTTACCGCTTCTGCAAAAGCCTGAGAA
Organism: Aquifex aeolicus; assembly: GCA_015662815.1. Taxonomy (GTDB): domain Bacteria; phylum Aquificota; class Aquificia; order Aquificales; family Aquificaceae; genus Aquifex; species Aquifex aeolicus_A. Next base: position 13,527 of record DQTK01000008.1, read on the forward strand.
CCCGTTATAAATTTCCTCTCCCTGGGAGCTTCTAGAATTAAATATTCCGGCTCAACAACTCTCTGCTCAGGCATACTACACCTCCTGAAATTTAATTACTCACTTTCTTCTACAATTTCACCTCTTCTGGGAATAAGAAGGTATGCATACTCTCCGAAGTCTATAGGAGATACCTTGACCCACTCCTCTTTTGGTAGGGATGGGTTTTCCGGCGGTAACTTGGGTTCCCATTCTATTCCCATTTCCTTTCTAACTTCTACGAGAACGTCTCTGAACCTTCTTATTTCATCGGCATGTACATCTCTTAATGAAACCATAGCATCTTCGTGGCCCATTTCAGCGCAAAGAGCTATGGTATAACAGTTTGTGCCTGCTCTAATCATTCTCAGAGAGAGGTTAGCGTAGTGACAGTGAACACCTACAAATATACAAACTTCAATTCTATTGTGAAGTATTGTAAGATTGGGATGACCGGGATTTATTTCTGCCTCAGGGTTAATTTTGGGATACTTGGGTCTGTAGTCAGGCATTGGAATTATTCTACAGTTGGGTATTTCCATAGCGAGTTCCAAAACAGCCTTAGCTTTTTCCATTGCGTCTGCATTCCATCCCCATAAAACCAGTGGGCCCGGGAATATGGTGGGATTTTTCCTTGTGAGTAATGCCTTTGCTGCTTCCCTCATAGCAGTTTCTTCGTCTACAATCTCACCGTAAAGGAGAGCTTTACCGGACGGTGGTAAATCACATCCTTGGAAAGATGCAGGATTAGGTATGTATCCTTCAGGTCCGGGTTGAATAGGATTTTTTTCAGCCATACACGACCTCCACGTCTTAATTTTGTATGCGCTTAGTAAAAATACAATATAAGAAAAAAGATAGTATGAGCAAGGTCAAAAACAAAACGGAGTTTTAAACGTAAATCACATCAAATTTAATGTCGTAAAGTTCTTTTATCTTTTTTGATATTTTTAGGAAAAAGTCATATGCATCTTCTTTCGAAGCGAAGAACCCTATTCTGAAACGAACCTCACTTATGTCAAAGGGTTTTTCCAGATTCCATCTGTTTCCATATCTGGGTTTATCCGATTCGTATATGTCCGCAAAGTTGTTAAATGGATCTACATAAACTATCCATCCTTTTCCTTGAACTTCCTGCAGATTAGCCCTTACGGTCTGGGCTATTTCAGAATTTGTTGCTTCAAAGCTAACTTTATCGCATATCTCCTTAACTGGAACACCATACCATTTGAGATCCTTATCAGCTTCTAAAAAGAGCAAATTCCTATCACCTAACTCTTCGCATATTAATTTGAGTATTCTTCCCCACATAAAGCATAATTATTTCACAAAAACTTTTGAAGAGTCGTTTTAAGTTAATGGGTATTCTTCATAAAAACCAAAACTATACGGATACTGTATACTCTTTTCACTATTGTATTTTATATGAAACGTATAAGTTAAAACTAACTAATGTAAAACTAACATACTCCCTTTAAGTTCTTTAACAAGAACGTATGAATATAGAAAGAAGGGTTGTGTTGATATAGTGTTAAAATTAACTTAATTTTATAACTAAATTAACATAATTTAAATAAGGTGAAGGTGTGAAGAGGAAGATGTTAAGCCTGCTTCTTTCTGCTATTCTTCTAGAGGCTTGCGGTGGAGATGATAGTACCTATACCTTGGCAAATACAAATACTAACAATCCTATTGAGATTCTTGCTGAGCAGGTATTTAACCTACCGTATCAAGAACTTGATTCATCAGAACATTCTATTTGTGAGAGAAGAGGAAAAAGTAGCCAGAGATGTTTATTTACATCTCTACGATTTACATTCTCTCCAGATTTTTTCAAAAATATCTGCATCTGAACAATATCATATGGATGCTATGAAACTTCTAATAGACAAATGCAAGTTCCAGGATCCTGTAGAACAAACCGCAGATATACGAGGGGAATTTGTAAACTCAGAGCTGGAAACTCTATATCAGGAATTAATATCGAAGGGAGAACTTTCTCTCGAGGAAGCTATAAAAGTAG
>DQTK01000127.1 GCA_015662815.1 Aquifex aeolicus
AATATTGACAAACTTTTCTAAAATTCTTAATATCCACATATATGATGGATATCACAAAGTATTTATAATTTGGCGGAGGTGTAAGATGGAACAAAAAAATAAAAGTGCAACAAAAGTAAGCAGAAGAGAATTTTTAAAACTCTCCGCAGCAGTTGCTGCAGCTACTGCTGTAGGAATACCTATTCCCGAGGATGTTCAAGCAGTGGCAAAGGAAGCCCAGAGTGGATGGCAATGGGATAAAGCTGTATGTCGTTTCTGCGGAACCGGTTGTGGAATAATGGTAGCCACCAAGAATGACAGAATAGTTGCAGTAAAAGGAGACCCACTAAACCCGGTAAACAGAGGTCTCAACTGTATTAAAGGGTATTTCACCGCAAAGATAATGTATGGTGAAGACAGATTAACAAAACCTCTCTTGAGAATGAACGAAAAGGGAGAATTCGATAAGAAAGGGAAATTCAGACCTGTAAGCTGGCAGAAAGCTTACGAAATAATGGTCAAAAAATTCAAAGAGGCGTATAACGAACTAGGTCCGGAGGGAATTGCAATATTCGCTTCGGGACAGTACACAATAATGGAAGGATATGCAGCTACAAAGCTTATGAGGGCGGGATTTAGAAGCAATAACATAGACCCTAACGCAAGACACTGTATGGCTTCAGCGGTTGCAGCGTTTATTCAAGCATTCGGTATAGACGAACCGGCTGGGTGTTATGACGATATAGAACTTACAGATACCTTCGTTATCTGGGGTTCCAATATGGCGGAAATGCACCCGATTCTATGGGCGAGGGTGCTTGACAGAAAACTCTCAGATCCCGAAAGAGTTAAGGTAGTGGTTCTCTCAACCTTTAGACATATGACCATGGACGGAGCAGACATTGACATAACCTTTAAACCCCAAACAGACTTACTTATTCAAAACTATATCCTCAGGGAAATAGTCTACAACCATCCGGAAGCAATAGATTGGGATTTTGTTAATAATTACTGTGCATTTACAACGGGATACATAGACATAGGCTACGGAATGAGAGGAGACCCGGATCATCCTAAGTATAACAAGAAAGAAAAAGAAACTATGATCAAAGAGGTAGTAAAAGTTATCTCCAAAGATGAGGCTAAAGCTCTCAGTGTATATGGACTCAAGGAAGGTGATAAACTCAAAATGGAGCACAGAAAACAAGCAGGAAAACATTGGGTGATTACCTTTGAAGAATTCAAGAAAGCACTGGAACCCTATACTCTTGATTACGTTGCAGAAGTTGCAAAAGGAGATCCGGACGAACCTTTAGAAGAATTTAAAAGAAAACTAAAAGCATTGGCAGACCTTTATATAGAGAAAGGAAGAAAAGTAGTTTCCTTCTGGACAATGGGATTCAATCAACACACAAGAGGAACTTGGGTTAACGAACAAGTTTACGCAATACACCTCCTCTTAGGAAAGCACGCTAAACCGGGTGATGGAGCTTTCAGTTTAACAGGACAACCTTCCGCCTGTGGAACAGCAAGGGAAGTAGGAACATTTGCCCACAGACTTCCGGCGGATATGGTAGTATTCAACCCTAAACACAGAGAAATAGCCGAAAAGATATGGAAAATACCAAAGGGGACCATTAACCCGAAAGTAGGTTCGGATATTGTTCAAATAATGAGAGACCTCGAAGACGGTAAGATAAAGTGGGCTTGGGTTCACGTATGTAATCCATGGCAGGATACCGCTAATGCAAACCACTGGATAAAGACAGCGAGAGAAATGGATAACTTCATAGTGGTATCCGACTCATATCCGGGCATTTCCGCAAAAGTAGCCGACTTGATACTTCCTTCCGCAATGATTTACGAAAAGTGGGGAGCTTACGGAAATTCCGAAAGAAGAACACAGCACTGGAGACAACAGGTTACTCCTCCAGGTGAAGCAATGCCAGACGAATGGCAGATTATAGAGTTCTCTAAGTTCTTCAAATTAAAAGAATGCTGGAAGGAATGGAAACTCAGAGATGGAACTGTTTTACCCAACGTACTCGAAGAAGCTAAGAAGATGGGCTACGACCCAGAAATGACTCTCTATGACGTGTTGTTCTCCGAAGAAGCTTTCAAGAGGACCATACCCCATGTAGATCTAAGATGGCCTCAACCTGTTGCTTATAACCCCGAAACGGGTAGATTACACCTCAATACTCCCGCAGCTGGAGACGGGAGAAACATCAAAGGTGTTGACGGCAAACCGTGGAAGGGATACGGATTCTTCATACAAAAGGCTCTTTGGGAGGAGTACAGACTATTTGGTCTAGGACATGGACATGACCTTGCAGACTTTGATACCTATCATAAAGTAAGAGGACTCAGATGGCCCGTAGTTGATGGAAAGGAAACCCCTTGGAGATTTAACGTAAAATACGACCCGTATGCAAGGAAATACGGTAAAGGAAAGGAATTTGCTTTCTACGGTCCTGCACTTAAGAAGATACCTAAGGGTAATTTGCCAAAGCTGGAAAACGGGGAATGGAAGGTCGAATTTGGAGAGGTAGTTGACCTAACCAACAGGGCAAAGATATTCTTCAGACCTTATATGGAACCTCCCGAAGTTCCCGACAAAGAATACCCATTCTGGCTATGTACGGGCAGAGTTCTGGAACACTGGCATTCCGGTACTATGACTATGAGAGTTCCCGAACTTTACAGATCAATGCCCGAAGCACTCTGCTATATGCATCCCGAAGATGCTAAGAAGATAGGTGTAAAAGACGGAGATATTGTATGGATTGAATCCAGAAGAGGTAGGGTGAAGGCAAGAGTTTCCACCAGAGGTAGAAATAGACCGCCGAAAGGTCTCGTATTCGTACCATGGTTTGACGAGAGGGTTTACATCAACAAGGTAACCCTCGATGCAAGATGTCCTATATCCAAACAAACAGACTATAAAAAATGTGCAGTTAAAATTTACCCGGCTTAAAGGAGGTGAGAAATGGCAGATAAAAAAACCGACTCGAAACGCAGGAAGCTCCTCGTAGGCTTCCTGCAGGGTATCGGTTTTTCCATTATAGGTGGTGTAGTTTGGTCTGCTATAGTTAACGAAAATAAAAAAGACCCTTTGGTTTTAAGACCTCCTGGTGCTTATCCCGAAGAAGAGTTTTTAAAGAAATGTATAAAATGTGGTCTTTGTGTAATAGCCTGCGCAAATAGGGAAAATATACCTTTCGATAGACAAGGAAATAAAATGGTAACACTAAAACTTGCTGCTCCCGGAGATGGAAAGCCTCTTGGGACACCTTACTTCATACCGAGACATGTTCCATGTTATATGTGCATAGATGTTCCATGTGCTTTTGCATGTCCGACAAAAGCCCTTGACGTTGAACTTTTGAGAAATAAAAAGGGAGAAGTTGATATAAACAAAGCCCGTATGGGAGTTGCCGTAATTGACTATAACAGTTGTATAGCATTTTGGGGATTGCAGTGCGACGCCTGCGTAAGAGCCTGTCCATTAATGCACAAAGCAATCTATATAGACATGAGGAGAAACAAAAGAACGGGTAAACATGCCATGCTCGTCCCGGTGGTAGACCCGGATTACTGTACAGGTTGCGGACTATGTGAGTATGCATGTCCCACGGATAAACCTGCCATATTTGTTCTACCCAGAGATGTGGCTCTTGGAAAGATAGGAAAACATTACGTAAGAGGCTGGATGGAAGCGCAAGAAAACATAGAAGAAAAAATAAAAGAAAGAGAAAAAGAGCTACAAAAGTGGCAACCAAAAATACCTGAAGACTATTTGAATACGGAGGATTTACTCAATGAGTAATACTGTAGCTGTTACAAAATCTCAAGGAAGAGAAAGTGAGAGAACTAAACCTTTTCTCGCACGAAATAAATACTTAATACTACGTAGAATTACCCAAATAGGTATACTCAGCCTTTACATAGGCGGAAACTATCTAGGTTGGAAAATCCTACAGGGAAATTTGAGTACTTCCAAGTTCTTAGAAGTTATTCCGTTATCAGACCCGTACGCAGTTCTTCAGATGTTTTTCTCAGGTGCAATAGTAGGAGTAGATGTGATAGTCGGAGCTTTGTTGATACTGGCTTTCTATGGACTTATAGCCGGCAGGGCATTCTGCAGTTGGGTGTGCCCTGTAAATATGTTTACAGATGCGGCAAACTGGATAAGGGTAAAAACCGGACTCCACAGAGAAGAGAAAAGAATTAACATTCCCCGCAGTACGAGGTACTGGTTCCTGGTTTTGGGTTTGATACTTTCGCCTATTTTGGGAGTACCAGCTTTTGAATTCATCAGTCCGGTATCCGTGACCCACAGGGGAATTATATTCGGAATCGGACTAGGCTGGACGTTAATTTTGGTTATATTCCTTTTTGACCTTTTTGTAGTAAAAAACGGCTGGTGCGGTCATTTATGCCCTCTGGGAGCCTTCTATTCCCTTATAAGTAGACCTGTATCGCTACTGAGGGTAGGATACGACTTAAATAAGTGTACCGAGTGTATGGAGTGTAAGCGTGTGTGTCCGGAAGTACAAGTCCTGTGGATGATAGGTAAAGAAAACAAACCTGTTCTATCGGGCGAGTGTACAAACTGCGGAAGGTGTATAGACGTTTGTCCCGAAAATGCACTTTTTTACACTTTGAGGTTTAAAAAATCGGGAGGTGATAAGAATGAAACCTAAAAAAGCTCTTTTGGTTTTCTTGGGATGTTCATCTTTTGTATCTTTTATTGTAGCTAAGGAGGTTATAGCTCCGGAAGAATTGGGAATTAGAAAAGCTCCATTAGAAAAAGAAGTCGTAACCCCTCCTAAGCTAAAGTATCCAAAAACTCCTCCCGGGCAATCTAAAAGGTTTAAAAGAGCTTACGAAAACGCTCCACCCCAAATTCCTCACAGTATAGAAGGTATGTTCCCCATAACTCTCAAAAATAATACCTGTTTAAGCTGTCATATGCCCGATATAGCAAAGCAAATAGGTGCAACACCATTACCTCCCACCCACTTTATAGATTTCTACTATTTACCGAAAGGTAAAGCCCCCAAGCTCACAGATATTGACAAGGCTAGATGGAACTGTTTGCTCTGTCATAGACCCCAAGCAAACGTAAAACCTGTTGTGAAAAACCTATTTAAGCCAGAATTTAGAGTTCCGCAAGCCAAGGAAAAGTCAAGCTTACACGAGGCCATATACGAGGGTGTAGGTGTGAGGAAATGATGAATATCTTTCTCCTCTTTTTTTTCCTCTATACTATCTCCTTTGCCTTAGAGGTTAATTTAAAGGGAGCTATAACGGATATAGCCATAGGCAAAAGTAAAATAGCCGTCTCCACGGAAAAGGGCAAAGTCTTTATCTTAAAAAAGGAGAACCTCTCAGTAGAGCAGGAAATATCCCTACCAGAGCTCACAGATTTTATGGGAGAAAAACAAAAGGCAAAGGTTTTCAGCGTAGACTTATCTCCTTCGGAAAAGAAGGTTTTAATAGTAGTCGAATCAGACTTAGGAAAGAGAACCATATTCCTCTTTGAAAAGGGAGCTCTGAAACCCATTCTGAAGCTCACGGACGCAAGTAAAGGTATGTTTTTAGACGAAGATAATATCATCCTCGGAACAATCGCAAACGAAATATGGCTCTATAACATAAAGGATAGGAAAACCGTATACAAATATTTGGTTTTCAGGTTTGTTTTTTCCGATTTTGATATGAACAGAGACAAAAATTTAATAGCTTGGGGAGATGAATCGGGAAAAGTATTTTTCATAGACCCTAAGAATGGAAAAGTAATAGGAGTGGGTACGGAAGGAAATAAAGATAAAATCTTTAAACTGAGTTTCGCAAAAAATAGAGTAATAGTTGGCGGAAGGGATAAAAAATCAACAATATTCAACCTTAAAAACAAAATCACGGATAGGAAAGAATGGAAAGAGAAACTCGATGCTCCATCCTTGCTAAAAAATGTAAAAAGCCAGTTTATAAACAGAGAACTTAAATTTGTTCTTTTCCCGGAAAAAATTTACGAGTCAAAGTTTATGGTGTTTGCGGTAGCTATATCTCCAAACGAAAAATATGCGGTTTTTACCTCCGATGAGGAAGGCCATTTAACAGTAGTTGCTCCCGGGATAGGGATTAAAAAAGTCCTCGATGTAGGATGTTTTGTAAATGCTCTGGAATTTATAGACGATAAAAGGTTACTTGTAGGATGTATTGACGGAATTTTAAAGGTAATGGAGGTACGGTGATGAATATTTCGAGCATTGTTGTAAGATGTAAGCCCAAAGACCTTAACGAGGTTCTCCAATCCCTTGAAGATTCAGGAATGTGCGACGTTTACTTTTACGATGAAAGTGGAAAGATAATTGTAGTGATTGAAGCGGAAGATGTAAAGGAAGAAGTCTTTAAAATGAAAGTTATTCAAAACCTTCCCAAAGTTCTTTCTGCGGAACTTATATTCTCCTACAGCGATGAATGGTCTAAAGCTAAAGAGTATCTTGATAAAAGCGCCGATAGAGTTCCCGAAATTCTCAACGACGATAAGGTAAAAGCTGAGGATATCAAGTATCAGGGAAGGGTACCCAAATGGGTTTAACCCTTTCTTTTTCCAGATATTTATGACTTTTAGATTAAAAACTTATTTTGTGAATAAGCGTTTACTTTCATAGATAGGAGGGACATAAGATGAAGGTTGGTTAGCTGGAAATCACCGTTGCGACCTTATTCTTAACCCTTGTGCTAGGAGCTGTTTGGACAAGGGGTCGTAATCGGCTTGACCCCGAGTTTTGGAAAAGGTATGCAATAATCGGCTCATCTATCATGTTCATAACCCTTACCGTTTTCACCTTCGATACCCTGGCAAAGACAAAGATAGGTAGTGATAGAGTACCTTGCCCACGATAATCAACTACAAAATTGACTACAAATACGACCCGGAAAAGGGTTACTTCAAACCAGTTATAGGACCTGAAAAAAAAGAACCCCTCTTCGGAAAGGAGTACTCCGAAGTAGAAGCTATGGAATTGATAGTTAAAGGAAAACTTGTAATTCAAGGTAGAGCCTGTATGAATTATCATACCCTCCTGGGAAACGGAGCTTACTACGCTCTTGACCTTACAAAGGCTTGGCTTGACCCTAAGTGGGAAAAGGTTATGATTGCCACCACACAATCAAAAACAAAAGAGAAAGCCATGGTTAAGTTTCTTATGTATCCTGACAAGTATGCCACTTGGATAAGGAAAATGCCCAACTTGGACATCGATGAAGAAGAAGCTAAGGCAGTAGTTGCATATCTAAAATGGACGGCTGCTATTAACACAAACGGTTTTCCTGACCACTTTGGTGAGTCAAAGTTGGTCAAGTTCTGATAAAGGAGGTGTAGGTAATGGAGAAGATTTTAGCGAAATTTTGGGGGATATTTCAGATCTTCCGGAAAGTAGAAAGATTGCTCTCATGTATTGGACTGTTGCCATAGCTCTATTTGGAGTCCAACTCCTCTTCGGACTAATAGCGGCTTATCAGTACATCAACCCGGACTTCCTCTATACAGTAATGCCCTTCAATATAACTAGAATGCTCCACATCAACGCAATGATTGTATGACTGTTGATAGGCTTTATAGGGGGTATCTATTGGCTACTTCCCGATGAAACTGGAAACGATGTAGTCGGTGCAAAACGCGGATATAGGTACAGTTGCTGTAATGGGTATTATCTACTACAACGTCCTTGCAACGGTCTTTAAAGCTAAAAAGATTACAGGTCTACTTGGGGTCCTTTTAATAGACTTAATTGCTCTTGCCGGTTTGTATGTAGCAGGGATGTTCTTTACCCCTAATATAACTTATGACCAATTTGGGTGGTAGTGGGTTGTTTAGGGCTGGGACACCGTTACTACTGGATTGGAACTCCTGAGTAATGGCTCGGAATAGGTGGATTTTTCTCATCCCTAGAGCCTATACCATTGGTTGCCATGATTGTTCACGCAGTATACGGCGCAAGTGTTCACAAGCTACAGACTGTTAATAGACCTGCACTATTCTTCATATTTCTGCAAGTCTTTGGAAACTTCTTCGGTGCAAGAGTTTGGGGATTTATGCACACTTTACCGCAGATAAATCTCTATTCTCATGGAACTCAAATGATAGCATCCCACGGACACCTGGCATTCTTTGGAGCATATGTAGCTACAAACTTAGTTCTAATGTATATACGCCGAGTGAAAAAAAAGCGTATTTATCAATAAATAAATATACACTTCCTTATGATTTTATTAAATAATAGCATGATAAAAATATCATAAAATCTAAAAATAAGAGAAAAACAAAGGAGATTAAACTTTGTTTGCAGGATAGAGATACTTTTCCTCCACACTCACCAGTTCCATTATTGAAGTATTTTTAAAAAAGTTAACTATTGAAGCTTTTAACTCCTCCCATTTGTAATGAACTACACAGGGATTTGCTGAAAATTCACTACATTTGCGAGGCATTAAAATACACATTTCGTATTTGTATTCTTCACCGAAGACATTTATAACATCCCATATAGTGATATCTTCAGGATTCTTAGTGAGGGTAAAACCTCCTCTCGGCCCTTTTACGGAGTGAACTAATCCCCTTTTTGAAAGTTCGTGCATTACCTTAGCTAAAAATGGTCTTGGAATGTTATAGGTTTTGGCTATTTCCTCCACTTTTACTAACCTGTCCCTATTCAAAGCTAAGTAAGCCAAAGCTATAAGAGCATACCTTACTGTGTCGGAGAATATCATAATAATATAATATTAGTCAAAAAATTTTCATTTACTCCACTTGTAGGTTAACCAAACCCAGTACTTCGTTACATCCCTGTCTCCTATACCAACTTTTTTAGCCTCATCATCGGCATTGTAAAGTGCTGCTTTTGCTCCGAAGGCTAAGTTTTTGAAGATTTTTTTGGTATAGACTATATCCAGTTCCGTTCCAAACTTATCCCCTCCTCCAGTAAAACTCTTATCCGCACTAAACCAGTGATACCTTGCCCTTATATTTCCTATGGTCTTGTTAACAAAACCGAGTCCTACCCTCGTGTCTTCAAGACCATATTTATTTGATGTTCCGGTGTATACCAAGAATACATCAGCCCACCCATTGTGAGCGTGTAGTGTAGCCCAGGGAGTTGTAAAACCATGTGTTTCGTTATCATCCGCTCCTTCCAAGAATTCGTAGCCTAACTCAAGGAAAACTTTTCCATAGCTTGTACTGTAAGTTGGCTTAAGACTGAGGTAATAGTAAGAAGCCCCTATGTTTTTATTACCATTTTCATGACTCGTGAATGTCGGGTCTTTTTGATAAGCATACTCAGCCCAAAATCCTAAAGAGAAGTTTTCCATTATCTTCGGTGCCCCGTTTACTTTTAGACCATAGGTATCATGCATACCGTTTAAGAGGTACGCGTAAGCTGTAAAGTTCACACCCAAAGGTTTATACTTATAACTCGCATGGAATAGTAGAGAATCGTTTCCGGCTACATCATCACCTATATTGGTAGTATTTGCTGCAAAAGCCCAAGCTGCACCGTCACCGAGTTCCTTCTTTTCATCAAGGACACCCGTTTTTGCTGCAATGTATACTGCTGTAATGTTTAATTCTTTCATCGGGTTAAAATCAAATCTCACAGCGTCAAAGGTTTGGGCCATTTGTCTCCATCCGACATGGCCGATAAATCTATGATTGTCAAAGGTTATAATTTGCCTACCTATTTTCAGTCTAAATAACCCGCTTTTGTAAGAAAGAAAAGCTTGGTTAATTCTGACTTGTTCTGGGTCAGGCACAAGCTCGTATCCACTTTTTTCGGGAGCATAATCCTTAACAATCCCTGTGACTACCCAGGGTTCAAAGAGGAAATCAAGATTGTTTACATTAAACAGGCTTTTGAAGGTAATACCCGTTCGGATTCTTATTGTTAGAGCATTGGCTTCCTTGTTAGTGCTGTTATTGACATCAACATACTCATACCTTGGTCTCAATTCAATGTTCACTTTAACATCTTTAGTTAAATCAATTGCAAAAACCGAAGAAGAAAAAATAGCAAGAGGGACTATGTAAATTCCCTTCTTCTTCAGGTTAACCATATCTAACACCTCCCTAAATTTATATCTTAAATCATATTTCATGATTTATAAATCAAAAATACGCTAACTGAGAAATTAAGGGAGAACAAAGGAAGCAACCCCCAAAGCGGAGAAGTAAACAAGCAAATAAATGAAATTTCTCCAGCCATTCAGTTCTAAAAATCTTCACTTTTGAAAACAGTCCCTTGAGCCCTTTATCCGCTAGTTCCCCCGGCGTATAATATTTAATTTTATGGTCTGTAAATCATTTTTTTATGATAAAAGAGAGAAAATGGAATTACCTGAAGAGGTACCTGTAAGTTTTCGAGAGATTTTGAATTAAGAGAGCAAGTATACCCAGATATATTACAGTAGAGATGGTATGAAGCGGAGGGAATAGAACATCCACTGCAACGTAAAAGATATAAAGAATAGCTAAGAGTTCCAAAAAGTTGATTAAGGATTTTTCATCTACTAAATCACTAATTGAGAACTCCGGTTGTTTTATCCCTGAAGTTTTCCAGTTCCATATTATTCTCGGAAGCAGGTGAAGTATTCCGCCGAATATAGTAAATGCGGTAAATCCGTAAACCATAAAGTCTGTGTGGAGGTATAAAGCTGTGGGAAGAACTTCGGGATGAGAAGCGGAAAAACTTCCAACAATTAATCCTAGGAGGAGAAAAGGTAAAGCGAATAGAAACACCCTCACAATATTAGGAATAGGTGATAGCATTTTTCTTTTCTTGAAGAGTTCATACATGATGTAGAGGAAGTAAACCGAAACGGCAAACTCAAGTAATGACATTACGGCGAGCAGTTTATAATTCATACTTAAAAATGCAAGTAATACTGCGACGGTCGTAACTTGCTTTGCCTTAAAAAGTTGCTCCGCTTTTCTTATGTTAAGTGTGTCCATAATGAGCATTGGTATCCATGCTATTTCAACACCGTAAATTGCATTAAGCATGGAACCCACGGTAAGGGTGTGAACCGCGAGCTGAAGGGGAACTGCTTGCCAGTTAAAGTGGATAAATAAAAATAAACTTGCAAGAAAAAGATAAATCACGGAAGATACTAGAAACCGAACGGTTATGGGAAAAGTATTTCTTAAATTAGTTATTATATGGATTAGAAAAATGGTATGGGCTATAAACAGGTAAAAGGCTCCGCTCTCATAATTCCCAATGTAAAACTTTAAAAATGCATATAGGATTAAAGCGAGGACAATATAAGAAAGTTTTGGTCTGGAAAGCTTACGGT
>DQTK01000065.1 GCA_015662815.1 Aquifex aeolicus
AAACTGTGAGGTTTCTAAAATTATATACTTTTCATCATAGTTTATGAAATTAATGTTAAATTTAAATTGTATGAGCGGTCAGGTTATTTTTGAAAATGAAGAACACAGGGTGGTTTTATTCGAAGAACTTACACCTGCAAGTGCTGTTCAGGCGAACCAATACTTAATCATCCACAAAGGAGAAGGTGTGCTTCTAGACCCCGGAGGTCATAAAGTATTCTCCCGCCTTCAAAGTGATATAGCAAGATTTTTACCCCCTAAAAAAATCAAATATGTATTTTTATCCCATCAAGATCCTGATATAGTGGCTTCACTGAACGGTTGGTTGTTAATCACAGACGCAAAAGCTTACATCTCAAAACTGTGGCTTAGATTTCTTCCCCACTTTGGTTTAGAAAGACATGTAGAGGAAAGGGTGATACCCATTGAGGATACAGGTACACGTATTGATTTAAACGGGTGTGAGCTAATAATTTTGCCTGCACATTTTCTCCATTCTCCCGGAAATCTTCAGGTGTATGACCCTTGCTCAAAAATACTCTTCAGCGGAGATCTGGGAGCATCTCTAAATCAACCTTATACGGTAGTGGAAAATTTTGAGGAGCATTTGAAGTATATGGAAGGTTTCCATAAAAGGTATATGGTCTCAAACAAGGTTATGAAGCTTTGGGCGAATATGGTAAAACAACTTGATATCGAAATAATAGCACCACAGCATGGTGCGATTTTCAAAGGAAAGGATATGGTGAATAGGTTCATAGAATGGGTGGAAAATCTCAAATGTGGTGTAGACTTAATGGATGAGAGTATATATTCAATACCATGAAGGGTGTGAATATGGGTAAGAACTTACTAATTGCTCCTTTAACCTTTATAGTTTTAGCGGTTATAGACTGTGAAAGAAGATAGGTAATCTTTCCGCTTTAAACTCTTTATTATTAAATTCTAAAAAGAATTACTAACTCTCCTTTTATTTTTTCCCTATTCTCCAGCTGGATGATTACTTCTTCTAGAGAGCCTCTTATGTATTCTTCATGAATTTTCGTAATTTCCCTTGCTATACAAGCTTTTATATTACCTCCAAAAACTTCCTTAATTACATTTAAAGTTTTTAAAACTCTATTTGGGTTCTCGAAAACTATTACTGTTGTATCTTCGCAGTTTTTTAATTCTTCAAAAAAGCCCTTTGTTCCCTTTTTCGGGGGAAAACCTACAAATAAAAATCTATCTGTAGGTAATCCCGAGCCTACAAGTGATGTAATAACTGCACTCGGTCCCGGCAGAACTTCAACTTCTAAACCCTCATCTATGCATTTTCTTATAAGTCTATAACCCGGGTCAGAAACCGAAGGAGTTCCCGCATCGGTTACGAGGGCAACGTCTTCTTTTTCAAGAACTCTCAATATTTTAGGTATCTGCCTTTCTTCCTTAGGCTCGTAATAGGAAATCATCTTCTTTCCTTTTATACCGTAGTGATTGAGCAGTATTAAAGTTCTTCTCGTATCTTCGCAAACAATGTAATCTACTTCCCTTAACACTTCTAAAGCTCTAAGGGTGATATCTTTCAAGTTTCCTATCGGAGTGGGAACTACGTAAAGTTTACCCATCTTTATATCTAAAGATTAATTCTCCCTTTTTCCCTTTTGTTTCATTAGCTATGGGATTACACTTTACTACAAGCAGGAAGAATATATCCCTTTCTACATTATTCAAGGTTTCAAAGTTAGCCTGACCTTTGCTAATTACTATATCTGCATTGTAAAAGACCTTTATAAACTCCTGTGAACAATCCTCAAGCCATGTTCCCACTTTATCCGAACCATTGTCTATTACTTTGCAAAATCTCGTCATAGAGATTTCCCTTGCATCTTCCATAGTTGCATCGTTAAGGATAGGTTTTCCTCTTACTCCGTAAATCACTTCCTTTCCTAAATTCTTTAAGGTCTTTACTAAAATTTTGTCAAAAACGATTTCACCCGCGTTATCTCCTATTATGAAAATACTGTTGGCACCTTTTAACCTCTCAGTAAACTTTTCAAAATCAAAAATTAAAAAATCCTTTTTCAGAAGTTTATTAACCTGGTTAACCGAACCGCACATTAGTGCAGTTCGGTGCCGGGCTATTTATACCCCGCCTTTTCAGGATGCCCACAGACCCGGCAGGCGGCATTTGGGCACCCATAGCCCCCGCCCCAGGTAGCGGGAACTCACGTCCCCTTACGGGGATTCTCCCCACGTCCCCTGAAACAAGTAAACGTTTCAGGGGAGAGAGGTCCCTGGGTAACCTCTCAGGGGAGAGTGCAGGCAGCACCGCTACCCTCAGCACTCGCCAGGGATTATACGGGCAGGTCTTTACCTTACCCGCAGTGTCTGAGTTCCTTCCACAGGTTGACTCAGACACCGTCCCTGACTCACGCTGAGGACTTTCATCAGCTACCTGAAGAAATACCCTGTAGTTCTTAGGCACTCCTTCAGATAGCCCAAGCCCTCTTCTTGCTATTACCCAAGCACTCGCTACGTCTTTCGTGAGCGATAGCTGTGGTGCATACTTTAACATCCCTATCACACTCGTGTATGCAGGATTTACTTCTTTGACAGCTATCCCGTATATCCTCGCAAGGTGAACTATCCTCTCCTTGAGTTTCCTATAGCTAAAGTTGTGTCTTATCCTTCTTGATTTCCTCCCCGTATAATCCCCTCTAAACCCTTTCTCCTTTATCTTCAGACTCTCAAGAACTATTCCTTTCTTCTTCTCTAAAGCAATCCTTATAACCTCGTGAGCATATATCCACGCCCAGTAATCCCTCTTCGTCTTCTTCCCGTCAAATAAATGAGGTGTGTGCACCTCTCCATAGCTCCTTAAGTTTCCATCTTTCCCCACTTCCGCCCACGCTATATGCGATGGAAAAGCATTTAGGTCTATCCCTATCGCTCCTTCCTCAAAGCCTATCTCTATCTCAGGCACTCCTTCCTCAAAGGTGATGTAGCAGTAATACCTACCATTCCTTTTTTGAATCCTTACCGAATATGGAACTCCCTGGATTAGATAACTCTCAAACAGTCCCCATTTCTTGTGAGAAGTGATTAGCTCTAAAATTATCCACTTCCTGTTTCCTACGTTTATCCTGAGATAGGGTTTCCCTTCTTGCATAATCACTCTGAGGTTCAGGTTCCCGTTCTTAGATTTATCTCCTCTGGAATACAGATTCCCCTGTCTTCTTTCCCTCCATTCTCTCTTTAACCTATTTCTTTGTTTTTCCGACAGATGTTTCTTAGAGAGCTTTTCAAAAAGTGTTCTTCCTCCAAAAACTACTTTTTTGGGATTAAAGCCAAGTTCTTCAGAAAGTGTGATTATTCTTTGAGCTTCCAAAATCGCATCGTCTACATAGCGGGAGTTAAGGTTAAAGACATTTTGAAGTTCCTTCTTTAGTTCATTCCTTGTTTTCCCTTCTAAGAGTCTTTTGTAAGCATATCTCATACAAGATGACCAGCGTCTCATAAGGTCATCAAGAGTTTTCTTTTCTTTTCCACTTACTTTCAGTCTTGCCTGAATGGTAACTTTAGCCTTTGGCATTTTTCTTTTTCCCTCCACGTTCAGCCTTAATCCTTGCTGCAAATTTTAATTTATCTTCATTACTTTCCTCTTCCTCTTTTGTGAATTTCTCTATCAGTTGTAGGGCTTTTTTATTAGCCGCTTTTTTCATTTCCTTGAAAGGGTCTTCACTTTTTACAATTTCTTTGAC